>DATIWW010000036.1:0-2481 GCA_035519175.1 Terriglobales bacterium | reverse complement strand
CGGAATCATCCACAGAGGACACTGAGGATACAGAGGAGAAGCAGCCAGAAGAAAGACCCAGCGAGGTCAAGGTCGCCATCATCGGGCGGCCCAATGTCGGGAAGTCCACGCTGCTGAACCGGCTGACCGCGAGCGAGCGCGCCATCGTCTCACCCATCCCCGGCACCACCCGCGACGCGGTGGACGAACTGGTGGAGCGCGGCGGGAAGAAGTTCCGCTTCATCGACACCGCCGGCATCCGCCGCAAGGGCAAGACCCGGCTCATGGCGGAGAAGCTTTCGGTGGTGATGGCGCGCAAGCACCTGGAGGCCGCCGACGTGGCCCTGCTGGTGGTGGACGCCACCGAGGGCGTGACCGCGCTCGACGCCAACATCGCCGGCTACGCCCACGAGAGCGGGCGCTCGGTGATCATCGTGGTGAACAAGTGGGACCTGGTGGGGCCTCCGGCCTCGGACGACCCGGCGCGCCCCGCCGCCTACCGCCAGCGTCCCGCCGACCGCGCCCTCTACGAGCGCCAGGTGCGCGACGGGCTGAAGTTCCTGGCCTACGCGCCCTTGCTTTTCGTCTCCGCCGCCGCGGGCCAGGGCACCGACAAGCTCTTCGCCCTGGTCGAGCAGGTGGCGGAGGCGCGGCGCAAGCGCGTGCCCACCGGCGAGATGAACCGCTTCCTCAAGACGGTGGACTTCCAGCGCGCCTCGGTGCCCATGTCCCGGCGGGTGAAGATCTACTACATGACGCAGGCGGCGGTGGCCCCGCCGACCTTCGTCCTGTTCACCGACCGCGCGGTGAAGCTGCACTTCTCCTTCGAGCGCTTCCTGGAGAACCAGATCCGGCGCGCCTTCGGCTTCACCGGCACGCCTATCTGGATCAAGACGCGCGGCCGGGAGTAGGCCTCACGCGGGCGCGGGCGCGGGGACCGGGGCGGGCGGCGCCGGCGGGGACGCGGGGTGGAGCAGGGCGTCCAGCGCCGGGTAACGCGCCGCCAGGAAGATGAGCGGGTAAGCCTCGAAGAAGACGGCGGCGGGCACGTTGATTATCGCGATCAGGAACATCAGGGCCACGAGCGCCAGGCCGCCCAGCACCACCGCCAAAGCGATGGTCAGCGGGTTCCAGGAGAGGCCCATGCCGGCGGCGATGGCGACCACCGCCACCGCCAGGATGCCCACAGGGATGGCCAGGATCAGGAGCACGATGAGAGTGATGATGCCGAAGATGATTCCGGCGCCCAGGGCCAGCACGATCTTCATCCCCACATAGGCGGCGTAGGAGGAGCCCTCGGCGCGCAGCATGGGCCAGAGGCGGCGCCAGCCGTCGATGGGCCCAACCTTCTCCAGCGCCATCACCGGCACCAGGAAGTCCTTGGAGAAGACGGCCACCAGGGCTCCGACGATAACCAGCAGCACCAGCAGGACGAAGAGCACGAGGCCGCCCAGCACCAGCAGCGCCACGTGTTGCCCGGGCTCACGAAAGACCCCGGCGCGCCAGGCCAGCAGCACGGGCACCCCCACAAGCAGGGAAAGGGCGAGCAGCATGGCCAGGGAGAGACCTGCCTGCCACCAGAAGTAGCGGGCGCCGTCGGCGAACCAGCGCCGCCAGCCCTCGCGGATGCGATAGCGCCCGGTCACGATCACGTCGAAGAGGATGAAGCGGAAGACGCTGTTGAGCAGGATGAGCAGGATGAACAAGAGCAGCGCGGCCGCGACCAGCACGGTCACGATCAGGGCGAGCTGGGCCGGAGGGAGGGACAGGCCCAGCAGGTGGTCGCCGCCCTGCTGGGGATGGGTGTTGGCGGGGATGTTGAAGTTGGTGGGGCCGCCGCTCGAGCCCGAGATTTCCCCCGCCAGCGCGGAGATGATGGCCAGGCGCCACCACATGGCGAAGCGGAAGGGCTTGAAGAGCAATTCCTTGGTGCGCTGGAAGGCGGGCGAAACCACGTCCACGGCGGAAAGGGGCACGGGCAACCTCGGCTCAGGCTCTGGGACGGGCGCAAACTAACCCGAACGGGGGAGGCGAGTCAACGGGTTTGTGGACGAGCGCGCGAGACGCGGGGTGCTCGCGCGCTCGCGCTTCCTACGGGTGGCCGGCCTGGCAACGGTTGTAAGCAGCCTGGTCCTGGCGCACCCTCTGCAGCAACTGCGGATACTGGGCGGCGAGGTTCTGGCATTCCGTGCTGGTTGGGTCCTGGCCGCAAGCCGCGTCGCGCCGGTTGGCCACTTGGGCGAGATCGAACTCCCCTTGCTCCACCTGGCGCAGCAGCCAGTCGCAGTCCCGCGCCGGCGTCACGGAAGACGGCCGCGAGCATTCCGGACTCCACGGCTCCAGTAGGCAATGGTCGAGCCGCTCGCGTTCGGGAGGGCTGACGCACGAATTCGCGATCGTTGCCACCTGGCCGCTCGCGCAGGGCACGCAGACTCCGCCCTGCTGCACGCCGTGCGGATAGCAGGGATTGTGGGGGAAAGCCTCGGGGCGGGCGTTCTTCTC
>DATIWW010000035.1:0-4573 GCA_035519175.1 Terriglobales bacterium | reverse complement strand
TACCTGTTCGTGGGGCACGCGGAGAGCCTCTTCGGATTGACCGACAAATTCAAGATGTTGCACAAGGACAACGGCACCGCCTACCAGCGGATCGAGGTCACGCCGTGAGTTTCTTCTCGGAAGAACACGGAGCGGAACTGAAGGAGCTCTTTTTCGAGAGCGCGCAGGAGCTGCTGCAGGCGCTCAACGAGGAAGGGCTGATGCTGGAGAAGCGCCCCGGGGACACGGAGATCGTGCGCAGCGTGCGCCGCACCGTGCACACCCTGAAAGGCGACTCCGCCGCCTGCGGCTTCCGCGAGCTCAGCGAGCTGGCCCACCAGCTCGAGGACGTGCTGACCCCGGAGCTGGCCGCGGGCAAGGGTTCGCTGGGCGAGGTGGTGCTGGCGGCCGCCGACACCTTCCAGGCCATGCTGGCGGCCTATCGCGGCAACCTGCAGCCGCCCTCGGGAGCGGAACTGCGCTCCCACATCGAGAAACTCATGCATCCGGCGGAAGCCAAGCCGGCGGTGCTGGCGCCCAAGTTCGCCTGGAGCGAGTACGAGCAGATGATGATCGCGGACGCGGCCAGCCGCGGTCTCACCGTCTATAACATCGCCCTACGGGTCGATCCGCAATGCGGCCTGCAGGCGGCGGCCATCCAACTGGTGCGCAACGTGCTGCGGCAGACGGGCACGCTGCTGGCGATGCGTCCCGAAGGCGAGGCGCCGGCGGCCGGCGTCGAGGTCATCGAGGCCGCCGTCTCCAGCGCGCAGAACGAGGAGTGGGTCGCCGGCCGCTGCCGCATCCCGGCGGTGATCGCCGAGGTCCTGGTGCAGCGCTGCCGCACCGAACCCATCACCCGGCCCGAACACGATCTGCTGGGGCTCACCCCCGAGCCGCCGGTGATCACCGTGGCCAGCGCGGCGGCGACTCCCACCGAGACTCCCGCCGAGCCGGCCGGCGAAGCCGCTGCCCCCGCCGGCGAGGCCGCCGGCGCTGAAGCCGGCGCCGCCCCCGCCGCCTTCACCACCACCCCGGAGACCACGTTGCGCGTGGACGCCGAGCGCATCGACGCGGTCCTGAACCTGGTGGGCGAGCTGATCATCGGCAAATCCATGCTCCACCAGACGGTGGGCGAATTCGACAAGCGCTTCCCCAAGGATGGGCTGCGCGGCAAGTTCGCCGACGCCATGGCGTTCCAGGCGCGCGTGCTGCAGGACCTGCAGAAGTCGGTGATGAAGATCCGCATGGTGCCGGTGGAGCAACTGTTCCGCCGCCTGCCCCGCGTCATCCGCGACCTGGCCAAGGAAGAGGGCAAGGAAGTGGCGCTGCAGGTGAGCGGGCAGGATACCGACCTGGACAAGAGCATCGTCGACATGCTGGCCGAACCCATGACCCACCTGGTGCGCAATGCCGTCGACCACGGCCTGGAGACGCCGGCGGAGCGGGTGGCGGCGGGCAAGCCCGCCGCGGGCACGGTGCGCCTCAATGCCTACCACCAGGGCAACCAGGTGGTCATCGAGGTCTCCGACGACGGCCGCGGCATCGACCGGCGCAAGGTGGTGGCCCAGGCCGTCGAGCGCGGCATCCTGAAGGCGGAGGAAGCGCCGCGCCTGAGCGAGGCCGAGGCCCTTGACCTCATCTTCCATCCCGGACTGAGCACCGCCAGCGAGGTCACGCAGATCTCCGGGCGCGGCGTGGGCATGGACGTGGTCCGGAGCGTGCTCGAGCGGCTCAAGGGCACGGTGCAGATCGAGACCAGGGCCGGCCAGGGCACCACCTTCCTGCTGAAGGTGCCGCTCACCCTGGCCATCATCAAGGCGCTGCTGTTCCGGGCGGCGGACCGGCTGTACGCCGTGCCCCTGGCCTCGGTGTTGGAGATCGCCCGCACCGCCGACGGTGAGTTCCACAAGGTGGACAACCACGAGGTCTGGCAACTGCGCGATCAGATTCTGACCCTGGTGCGCCTGGGCCGCCTGGCCGGGCGGGGCAGGGCCGCACGCAACAAGAGGCTCTTCGTCGTGGTCATCGCCATGGGCGACCGCAGGTTCGGCCTGGTCGTGGACCAACTGGTGGGAGAAGAGGAGCTGGTCATCAAGGCCCTGGACGACAATCTGGTGGCCACCGACCTGGTCAGCGGCGCCTCCATTCTGGGAGACGGCGCGGTGGTGCTGATCCTGAACATTCCGGCGGTCATCGCCCGCTTGGGCAAGTCGGCGGGCGCCGCCCTTCCGGGGGCCCGGACATGAGCGCTCCGGTGCGCGTGCTGGTGGTCGACGACTCCGCCCTCATGCGGAAGCTCATTCCCCAGATCCTGGAGCGCGACGGCTCCATCCAGGTGGTGGGAACGGCCATGGACGGCTCGTTCGGCCTGAAGAAGATCGAAGAACTCAAGCCGCAAGTGGTCACCCTCGACCTGGAGATGCCGCGCATGGACGGCATGGAGACCCTGAAGGAGATCATGCGCCGATACCGGCTGCCGGTGATCGTGGTCAGCGCGCACAGTACCCAGGGCGCCTCCGCCACCTTCAAGGCGCTGGGGTTGGGGGCCTTCGACTTCGTGGCTAAGCCGGTGGACGCGGCTTCCGCCCACATGGACCAGATCGCCGCGGAGCTGATTGCCAAGATCAAGGTGGCGGCGCAGACCGACATGCCGCGCGTGCACAGCCGGCTCTCTTCGCCCGCCCAGCGGGTGCAGAAACCGGCGGCCAAGCAGCGGGTGGCGGCCAGCCGGGTGGTGGCCATCGGCATCTCCACCGGCGGGCCCAATGCGCTGCAGTACGTGCTCTCGCAGCTTCCCGGGGATTTCCCCGGCGCCCTGCTGGTGGTGCAGCACATGCCCGAAGGCTTCACCGAACTGTTCGCGCGGCGCCTGGACGAGTGCTGCGCCATCGACGTGAAGGAAGCCCAGAGCGGCGACCTGCTGCTGGCGGGGCGGGCGCTGATCGCTCCCGGCAACCGCCACATGAAGGTGCGGCGCATGCCCCTGGGCGACATCGTGGTGCTCTCCGACGAGCCGCGGGTGAATGGGCACCGCCCCTCGGTGGATGTGCTCTTCCACTCCGTGGCCCAGGAGTTCGGGCGTGACGCCCTGGCCGTGCTCATGACCGGCATGGGCGAGGATGGGGCCGAGGGCATGAAAGAGATCAAGGCGGCGGGCGGGCTGACCATTGCACAGAGCGAGGAGTCTTGCGTGGTCTTCGGCATGCCCAAGGCGGCCATCGAGCGCGGCCACGCCATCCGCGTGGTGCCCCTCGACGCCATGGCGCATACCCTGCAAGCGCAGTGCGTGCCCGACCGCCGCTCGGTGACCAGTACGACCCGCTAGCGCGGCAACGGGACTTTTTTGGGAAACGGCAGTGAGGAGAATGGTTATGGAGCAATTCGCGGCTCTGCTTCGCAGCAAGGACCGGCAACCCGTCCGCTACCTGGTGGTGGACGATTCCGTCTTCGCGCGCAAGAACCTGACCAAGATGATCGAGCTGTTCGGGGGACAGGTGGCGGGGGAGGCGGGCGACGGCCTCACCGCCATCACCGAGTACGACCGCACTCAGCCCGACATCGTGCTCATGGACATCACCATGCCGCAGATGGAAGGCATCGAGGCGGCCGAGCGCATCGTGCGCCAGCACCCCGAGGCGCGCATCGTGATGGTGTCGTCGGTGGGCTACCAGGAGAACATCGTGGCCGCCCTGCAGAAGGGCGCGCGGCACTTCGTGCAGAAGCCGGTGAAGCCCGAGGTGCTCTACGAGGTAGTGAAGTACGTGCTGGGCGAGGACGCGGTCACGCCCGCCGCTCCCGCCGTGGCCGGAGGCTCGCAATGAGAATGGAGTTGATCCAGCCCTTCATCAACGCCGCCGACGCGGTGCTGGCCGAGACCCTGCGCTGCCAGACCAGGATCGGCGACGTCAGCATGGACGAGGAGGTCTACCGCCGCAAAGGCACGGCCGCCATCGTCGTCATCCACGGCGATATCGAGGGGCGGGTCATCTTCGATCTGGCCCCCGCCACCGCCATGAAGGTGGCCGGCGCCCTGGCCGGCGGCGAGATCGAGGAGTCTGACACCATCGTGAAGGAGACCATCTGCGAGCTGGCCAACCTGGTCATCGGCAATGCCGTCACCACCCTCAACGACCAGGGCTTCCGCTTCAAGATCAACCCTCCCCAGATCCATGCCGAGGAGACCGGCATGAAGAGCACCGAGGACACCGAGGCCTTGGTGATGTGCTTCGACACCCCCAGTGGCAGCGTCTTCATGAACATCGCCATGCGCTACAACCGGCGGCGCCGCAGCGAGCGCCAGGCGGTAGTGGCCGAGTAGGGCTTCGCCGCGGCAAGGAAAATGGGGCGGGCCCTGGGGCCCGCCCCTTCGTCTTTCTGCCTCCCGCCGCTCAGTGCGTGGTCACGACCAGGATGGGGTTGGACCGGGCCGGCAGGAAAGTGTTCACCACCGTGTCGGTGGTGGTGGTGATGTCGGTGATGCTGCCGATGATGGCGCTGCCGGAGTTGACGGTGTCGCGGTTGGCGACGATCACCCGCGCGCTGTCGGCCGAGGAGGCGATGGAGAGCGGCGTCGTGCCCACCGGGATGGTCT
>DATIWW010000034.1:0-6747 GCA_035519175.1 Terriglobales bacterium | reverse complement strand
GGACCTGCGCCTGGGCCAAGCGCTGGACCAGTTCAATCGCGCCACCGGAGAGCTGCTGCAGTCGGGCGAGGCCTGCCTGGTGATCAACCTGCAAGAGGTGGGGATGCTCGACTCCAGCGGCATCGGAGCGCTGATGAAGCTGCTGACTTCGGCCACCAAGCGCGGGGGCGCGCTCAAGCTGGTGAATCCTTCTCCCCTGGCCCTGAAAACGCTGAAGCTGGTGGGCCTGCTCACGCTCTTTCCCGTCTTCCCCGACGAGGAGCAGGCGGTGGAATCGTTCGGCTGAGCGCGCGTCCGCCTCAGGACTTGCGCATGTGGATCTCGGCGCCCTCGCGCCGGAAGTGGACCTCGTCCATCAGTTCACAGATGAGATAGATGCCGCGGCCGTGGTCCTTCTGGAGATGGCGCGGGCTCTTGGGGTCGGGCAGAGAGGAAAGGTCGAAGCCGGGGCCGGGATCGCTCACTACGATGAGCACGCCCTGCTCGGGATCGCACGCCACCCAGCACTCCACGCTCTTGGCCGGGTCCTTCTTGCAGCCGTGGACAACGGCGTTGGCCAGGGCCTCCTGCAGCGCCAGTCCCATGTCGCCCAGCTTCTCCGAATCCGCGCCCCACTCCTGGCGGGCAAGCGCGGTCACCCGGTCCACGGTGGGGCCGATGACGCTGACGTCCCCGGGGAGAAGGAAGTGCATGCGGGCGCTGCGGTTCCCGCGGCAGCGCTCACAACCAGGCATGGGCTCGAGCGGTTCGGGCATGGGTCGCGTGGGGCTTGAGCGGGCATTCTAGACCATTTTGCCCCAGGAACAAATTCTGTTCGCCGCCGCGGCTTGGAATGGCTGGGTTGCTTCCCCCGCCCTCCCCGGATAAGATGCCCCCGGCCCCTAACCTCGCTCCTTCGCAGGAGACGACCATGTCATCCCCTGGCCCTGTCGCATCCCCGCCACCTCCCGCGCCCCAGGCGCCGTCCCGGAGGCGCTACTCCGTCTTCCAGGCCCTCTACATGGCCTTCTATTCCGCGGACCTGTACCAGGACGTGGTGCAGCGCTGGCACGGGGTGGGTGCCGCCTACCTGCTGTTGATCGTGGTGCTGAGCTGGGTGCCCCTGCTGGTGAAGATGCAGGTGGGCTTCTCGGATTTCGCCACGCACGATGCGCCCAAGATCATCGGCCAGATCCCGCCCATCACCATCGACAAGGGCAAGGTCTCCACTACGGTGGACACACCCTATTTCATCAAGGACCCAGACACCGGGAAGGAACTGGCCATCCTCGACACCAGCGGCCAGATCACATCGCTGGACGGCCATCCGAGCGCCTTTCTGCTGGTCACCCAGAGCCGGGTCATCTCGCGCCAGAGCACCATGGAGGTCCGGGAGTACGACCTCTCCCAGGTGCAGCACTTCGAGTTCAACCGCGAGAAGGCGCTGGACTGGCTGCTGACCTTCAAGAACCTCCTGCTGGTGATCGTGGCGCCTTTCGCCATCCTCTTCGGCTACATCTACCGCGTCCTGCAGCTCCTGCTGTACGCAGCCATCGGCATGGGCTTCGCCTCCATGAACAAGCTGAAGGTGGAGTACGGGGTGATGATGCGGTTGACGGCGGTGGCGGTGACCCCGGCCATCCTGATCAACGCCCTCTATGATCTCGGGGGCAAGAGCCTGCCCCTGTGGTCGTTCCTCTGCCTGGGCATCGCCCTCTGCTACCTGTTCTTCGCGGTCCGGAGTGCGGCGACGGTGCGGGCGAGTACGACCTAGGACGAGCGAGCAGGATTCAGCGCGAGCCGGAGCTAAGGAAGCTTCACCAACCGCACGGTGACGTCTCCGCCGCGGACCGTGACGATCAAGTAATGATAGAAGCCGTGGTCGCCGGACTCGAGAGGCGCGCCCGCCCCGCCGGTGACCAGGTAGCGCGGCCCCGAGCCGGCGCTTCCGGCCATGGGATCCTGCAGGTCATCCGGGGCCTGCGGATTGTAGTAAAGATGCTCGTGGGCGGAGAAGACGGCCTTGACGTTGGGATACTGGCTGATGATCGCCTGCACCGCGGCGGCGCTGGCCGCGTCGAGCTGGTTCTTGGCCTTGTGCGCGTGCACAGAATGGTGCATGAAGATGAAGACGTTGGCCTGCTTCCGGCTGCCGGCCAGGTCGTGCGCCAGCCACCGCCGCTGGGCCGGAGAGATGTAGCCGGGATCGAGAGTGCCGGAAGGCTCGTCGGTGGGCGCGCGCGGAGAGCGCACGACCCCGGGGGGCGCGATCTCCTCGGTATTCAGCGCGATGAAGTGGGAATTGCCGTGGTCGAACGAGCCGTAGGGCAGCCCCACCATCTGCGAGTACCAGGCGGTCATGGTGGCGTTGGGGACGTCCTGGGCGTCGTCCATCTCGTGGTTGCCGGGAGCGTTGAAGATGGGGACGCCGGCGGAGTGAAGCACGCTGAAGATGGCCTGGTACTCGGAGCGGATGGTGGCCTCCTGGGTGGGGTCCTTGCCTTCGATCAGGTCGCCACAGGAGAGCGCCAGGACCGGCTTGGGGTCGGCGGCGGCGAGATCGGCCGCGATGGCTTGGATGGTGGGGGTGGGCCCGTCCTTGGCCTTTTTCGGGCGGTTGTCGCCAAACACGTAGAAGACGAAATCGGCAGCCCCGGGCGCCGCCGCGAGGCTCGCGGAGTTGGGAAGCGGGCGCAGTGGGCGAGCCTGCTCCAGCGGAGCGCAGCCGCCCACCAGAACAAAGAGCGCGAGCACGCCGGCTTGCACCCTTGTGGTGATGGTCATGGGCGCCCATGGTAGGTCGAGAGGGCGAGAGAAGCAACCGGATTGCCCCTCCGAGGTTGCGCTTTCCTTGATCGGTCGGCGCCTGTATCATCCGCACCACGCATCGGCGACCAGACCAAGCGGCGCGGCCCGGGGGTGAGCATGGACCGAAGAGACTTCCTGAAGTTCGTCGCCATGTTGTCGGCGAGTGCGGTGGCGCGTTCCGCCGCGGAGAGTTCCGGCGCCGCCTTTCGACGCGTGCGGCCGGGCGATCCGGAGTGGCCCTCGGCCGCGGAATGGGAGGGGCTGCGGGGCAAGCTGCAAGGGGACCTGTTGAAACTCTCCTCGCCGTTCACGGCCTGCGGCGACGCCTCCAGCCCGAGCTGCAAAGAGATCCTCGAGAACCTCAAGAACCCCTACTTCCTGGGCGACACCGCGGCGCTGACGCAAACCTCGGGCTGGCTGGACCATTGGAAATCGATGCCGAGCGCCTACGCGGTGGCCGCCAAAAGCGCGCAGGACGTTGCCGCCGCCGTGGACTTTGCCCGCCAGCGCCGCCTGCGGCTGGTGGTGAAGGGCGGCGGCCACAGTTACCAGGGAACCTCCAACGCCCCCGATTCGCTGCTCATCTGGACGCGTCCCATGGACCACATCCAGCTTCACGACTCCTTCGTCCCCCGAGGATGTGAGGGCAGGCTGGCGGCCGTGCCTGCGGTCTCGGTCGGCTCCGGATGCATCTGGATGCGGACCTACAACGCGGTAACGACCGCGGGCGGGCGCTACGTCCAGGGAGGAGGTTGCGCCACGGTCGGGGTCGCCGGCCTGATCCAGAGCGGGGGCTTCGGCAGCCTCTCCAAGCGCTTCGGCACCGCGGCTGCGGGCCTGCTGGAGGCGGAAGTGGTCACGGCCGACGGCGCCGTGCGCATCGCCAATGCTGCCACCGAGCCGGAGCTGTTCTGGGGGCTCAAGGGAGGAGGCGGGGGGAGCCTGGGCGTGGTTACGCGGCTCACCCTGCGGACGCACGAGCTTCCGGAGTTCTTCGGAGGCGCCTTCGGCAGGGTGCGCGCGCACTCCGAGGCCGCCTTTCGCCGCCTGGTCCTGGAGACCGTCCGCTTCTATGGAAGGTCCTTGTTCAACCCGCATTGGGGCGAGCAGATGGCCTTCCACGGTGACAACTCCCTGAATATCGCCATGGTCTTCCAAGGGCTCGATCAGCATCAGGCCGAGCAGGCCTGGAAGCCCTTCCTGGATTGGGTGGCCTCCTCTCCGCGGGACTACTCCTGGGAACCGGCGCTGGGTATCACAGCGCTGCCCGCCCGGCACTTCTGGGACCCGGTCTTTCTCAAGAAAAACTATCCCCAGTTCGTCTTGTCGGACGAGCGTCCGGGGGCGCCGGCCACCAACGTCTTCTGGAGCGGAAACCTGGGCGAAGCGGGACAACTCCTGTACGCCTACCGCTCCGTGTGGTTGCCGCAAGGGCTCTTGGCTGCCGGCCAGCAGCAACGACTGGCCGACACTCTGTTCGCCGCCAGCCGCCACTGGAGCGTCTCCTTACACTTCAACAAAGGCCTGGCGGGCGCTCCGCCCGAGGCGCTGGCCCGCTCCCGCGACACCGCCACCAATCCCGCGGTGCTCGACGCCTTTGCCCTGGTGATCATCGCGTGCAGTGGGCCGCCGGCGTTCCCCGGCATGCCCGAGGCGCACCTCGATGTCAGCGGAGGCCGCCGCAATGCCCAGGCGGTCGATGATGCGATGAACGAGGTCCTGCAACTGGTGCCGCGGCCGGGCTCGTATGTCTCGGAGAGCGATTTCCGGGAGCCGGATTGGCAGCGCTCGTTCTGGGGATCCAACTACCCCAGGCTGGCGGCGGCCAAGCGCAAGTACGATCCCGAAGGACTCTTCTTCGTCCACCATGGCGTGGGCAGCGAATCGTGGAGTGCGGACGGGTTCACGCGCTCCGCGAAGGGCTAGGGGAGAGCCGGCGTCAGGGGCCACGTCATGGAGAGCATTTACACCGTCAAGGACGGCTACCTGGAGTTCAGTCGCGCGCTCTTCGAGCACTGCATGCGCGAGTACCTGGAAGACCCCAGGCTGGAGGTGCGGGCAGCCGACTACCTGGGCGAGGTGGGGGTGACCGCCACCACGCGCATGAAGTACAGCGGCGAGCAGGACGCCCTGCGCGGTCTCTTCCACTACCGCATCGCCTACCGCTCGCAGGGACAGGAGCGCACGGTCGAGTTGCTGGTGAAGTCCAAGACCCACTACCGCGAGCTGGTCGCCCGCCTGGCGGGGGTCCTGGTCAAGAGCGGGATCCAGCTCCCGGACGTGGCCGGGCTGCTGGCGCAGACCGAACTCTGCAACACCCACATGAAGGAGATCAACGTCTTCCGCCTGCAGCGCTCCAACCCGGCCTTCACGCGGGTGCTCCCCGTGGTCTACGGCACCTACGTGGACGACGCCCGCGAGCAGTACCTGGTGCTGGAGGAGTTCCTGGCTGGGGCCTACGTGATGAAGGACTACAGCGACCTGACCGGTTGGAACGAGGCGCGCATCCGCCGCATGGTCCACGATTTTTGCGGGATGCACGCCGCCTTCTACGGGAACTACCAGGCGCTGGTCGCGCAGGGCTGGCTGGGCGCAACCATGGACGCCGGGGTCATGCAGAAGCTCACCCCGCTGTGGCGGGCCTACGCGGAGAAGATGCGCTACTTCGTGGGGCGGCTCTTCGACCAAGCCTATCTCGACCGGCACCTCCGCTGGATCGACACCATCCCGGAGTGGTGGGGCCGCATCGACCGGCTCAAGAAGACCCTGATCTTCAACGACGCGCAGATCCGCAACCTGGCGGTGCGCGACCCCGGTGGAGATCCGCGGCTGGTGCTGTTCGACTGGGAGTGCACCAGCATCCAGCTTCCGCAGCGGGACCTGATCGAGTTCCTGAGCTACGCGGTCAGCGCGCAGATCGGCGATGCTCAGATCGACGCCCTCATCGAGAGCGCCCGCCTGGAACTGGCGGAGCGCAGCCACCAGCAGATCGAGGCGCGCGAGTGGCTGGAAGGATTCCGCTACTCCGCCTACGACCTTCACGTGAACCGCATGGCCTGCCAGCTCACGCTGCACATCACCCTGAACCGGCCCGACATCGAGCGCGTCTTCCGCGCCTCGCTGCGCATCCTGGAGCGCATCGAGCAGGCGCTGGAAGGAAGCCGTGCGGCGAGCAGCTAGCGCCCGGTCTAGATTGTCGAGGGATCTGGTGGACCTGGTCGGGATCGAACCGACGACCTCTTCCATGCCATGGAAGCGCGCTCCCAGCTGCGCCACAGGCCCACTCGGAGGAAAAGGGAGGATCCTCATCATTTTCGCCCAGCCTGCCCCCTGAGTCAAACCGCCAGAGGGAGGGTTGGAACCCTCGGCAGGAACCGCCGGCAGGCCTGTTCTTCCGCCCCGCAAAGCACTACAATCCTGCTCAGCCGTCGCTTCGTTGTGAAGCTCGGAGCTGCGCGCGGCGCCACCGCGCTCCATCCGCACAACCTGAGCACCATGGCCCGGGCTTACCCGGCGGAGGAGGCCGTTATGCGACGTGGCGTCGTCCTGGCAACGATTGTTCTCCTAGTTCCTGTCAGCCTAGCAGGGCAGGGCTATCCGCCCTATCCCGCTGCGGCTCCCCGCCCCGCTCCGACCCCGGCGCCCACGGCCGCGGTTTCGGATCCGCTGCTCGGCCCTATCGAACATGCCTCCCTGGCCACGCTGCAGGACCTGGGGGGCCTGCGCATCGACAAGTGGAAAACGGATGGGCAGAGCAAGGATGCCCTGCAGCAGCAATCCACCGCGCTGCAGCGTAACCTGGCCTCGGCCCTGCCCGAGCTGCTGGCGCAGGTGCGGGCCCATCCCGACGACCTGGCCGCCAACTTCAAGCTCTATCGCAACTTGAACGCGCTCTACGACGTGCTGGCGCCGCTGGCGGAGGCCGCCGGGCGCACCGGCCCGCAGAGCGATTACCAATCC
>DATIWW010000033.1:0-3979 GCA_035519175.1 Terriglobales bacterium | reverse complement strand
GGCGGGCGGCAGTCTCCGTACCCAGCAACATCGCCGAGGGCAAGGGTCGGCACACGGACCGCGAGTTTTCAGCCGCACTGTTTCATGCGAGAGGTTCATTGTTGGAGCTGGAGACCCAGATCGAACTGGCTCGCCAGTTGGCGTACTGGAGGGACGAAGAGGCCGAAGCATTGTTCAGGAGGACGGCTGCGGTCGGAAGCTCCTTGACCGGGCTTATCAATTCACTGAGCGAGAGTGGAGTGGCGCGCAGTTCGAAGTTCGCGGTCATGCCGGGCCGGCGGCCAGCCATGACCAAGCAGGAACCACCGGCCGACGACCGAGAGCCGAAGGCCGACGACTAAGGGTCGACGACCCACGACATCCCTTATGTTTGACAGACTCGAACAAGTCGAGAGCAAGTACGAAGAGCTGACCCACGCCCTGGCCTCGCCCGAGGTGATCGGCGATCCTGCGCGTTACCAGAAGACCGCCAAGGCGCACGCCGAGATCGCGCCCGTGGTGGAGAAGTACCGCGAATACAAAGACCTGCAGCGCGGCATCGCCGAGAGCAAGGCGCTGGTGGCGGAGGAGAGCGACGCCGCCATGCGCGCCTACGCCCAGGAAGAGCTGACCCAGCTCGAAGCCCGCCTGGCCACGGTCGAGCAGGAGCTGAAGAACCTGCTGCTGCCCAAGGACCCCAACGACGAGAAGAACGTGGTGCTGGAGATCCGCGCCGGAACCGGCGGCGACGAAGCCTCGCTCTTCGCCGCCGAGATCTTCCGCATGTACACCCGCTATGCCGAAGGGCAGCGCTGGAAGGTGGAGGTGCTCTCCACCTCGGAGTCGGGAGTGGGCGGGCTGAAGGAAGTGATCGCCCTGGTCGAGGGCAAGGGCGTCTACTCCAAGCTGAAGTACGAGAGCGGAGTGCACCGCGTGCAGCGCGTCCCGGCGACCGAGCAGCAGGGGCGCATCCACACCTCGGCGGTGACGGTGGCGGTGCTGCCCGAGGCCGAGGAGGTCGAGATCAAGATCGATCCCAAAGACCTGCGCGTCGACACCTTCTGCTCCTCCGGCCCCGGCGGGCAGTCGGTGAACACCACCTACTCGGCGGTGCGCATCACCCATTTGCCGACCAACACCGTGGTCTCCTGCCAGGACGAGAAGTCGCAGATCAAGAACCGGGAGAAGGGGATGCGGGTGTTGCGCGCCCGCCTCTACGAGATGGAGCAGGAGAAGCAGCACGCCGCGCAGGCCAAGGAGCGGCGCCAGCAGGTGGGCTCGGGCGACCGCAGCGAGAAGATCCGCACCTACAACTTCCCCCAGAACCGGGTCACCGACCACCGCATCGGGCTCACCGTGCACCAGCTCCCCGAATTCCTCGACGGCAAGATCCAGGCCATGCTGGACGCCCTCATCACCCACTACAACGCGGAGAAGCTCAAAGGCGAGGGCGCGGCGTGAGGCCATGGCCGGCGGAGCCGAAGTCGTTCGCTTTCCCTCGACGCTGAAGCAGGCGCTCGCCGGGGCCATCGAAGAACTCACCGCCCGCCAGGTGGGCTCGCCGCGCATGAACGCGGAGACCCTGCTGATGTTCACCTTGGGCTGCGACCGCGCCTATCTCTACGCCCATCCCGAGCGCAAGCTGGCGGAGGCGGAACTGGCCCGCTACGAGGACGCCATCCGCCAGCGCGCTTCCGGCAAGCCGGCCCAGTACATCACCGGGCACCAGGAGTTCTGGGGGCTGGACCTGGTGGTTTCGCCGGCGGTGCTCATCCCTCGTCCCGAGACCGAGCACGTGGTCGAGACCGCGCTGGAGCTGGCGCGCGCCTGGGCGCGGCCGCGCATCGTGGACGTGGGCACGGGATCGGGATGCATCGCGCTGGCCCTGGCGCGCGAATTGCCGCAGGCGGAGATCTGCGGCGTGGACATCTCGGGAGAAGCCCTCGAGATCGCGCGCGCCAATGCGGCGCGGCTGCAGCTCGACCAGCGAGTGAGCTTTCTGCACAGCGACCTGCTCAGCGGCTTCCCGCGCGGCGAAGGCTTCGACCTGGTGGTCTCCAACCCGCCCTACGTCAGCGAGGCCGAGCCCGAGAAGACGCAGCGGGAGGTGCGCGAGTTCGAGCCCAAGGTGGCGGTCTTCGCCGGGGCGGACGGCTTGAGCGCGTACCAGCGCCTGGTGCCGCAGGCGCGCAAGGCGCTGCGCGACGGCGGTTGGCTGGTGATGGAGATCGGCTTCACCATGGAAGCGCCGGTGCGGGCGCTGCTCGCGGGCTGGAGCGAAGTGCGCGTCACCCAGGACCTGCAGGGCATCCCGCGGGTGGTGGCGGCGCGGAGGTGAACTTCCTCGCCGCAGATCAACGCGGATTCCCACCGATCGAACCCAGCACAGAGGCACAGAGACACGGAAACCCGCGGCTAGATCCTATCGCCGTTCCAACATGCGATCCTCTTGCCTACTTCGGGACCGCGTTCTTGGCCACGGGCTCGGAGGCGGGCTGGATCTCTTCCACGTCCACCAGCTTGGTGGGGTACTTGCCGGTGTAGCAGGCGGTGCAGTAGGTAGTGAGCTCGCCCTCGCCGCAGGCTTCCTTCATGCCTTCCAGCGACAGATAAGCCAGCGAATCGGCACCGATGTACTCGCGGATCTCGTCCACGCTCTTGTTGGCGGCGATGAGCTGCTTCTTGTCGGGGGTGTCCACGCCGTAGAAGCAGGGCGCGACGGTGGGCGGGCAGGAGATGCGCACGTGCACTTCGGCCGCGCCGGCGTCGCGCACCATGCGCACGATCTTCTTGCTGGTGGTGCCGCGCACGATGGAGTCGTCGATCAGCACCACCCGCTTGCCCTGCAGCACGTGGCGCACGGGATTGAGCTTGAGCTTGACCCCAAAGTCGCGCACCCGCTGTTCCGGCTCGATGAAGGTGCGGCCCACGTAGTGGTTGCGGATCAGGCCGAGCTGGAAGGGGATGCCGCTCTCGGCGGAGAAGCCCATGGCGGCGTGCACCCCGGAGTCGGGCACCGGGACGACGATGTCGGCGTCGGCGGGAGCCTCGCGGGCCAGCCGCCGCCCCAACTGCTCGCGGCTGACCACCACCGGGCGGCCGAAGATCACCGAGTCGGGGCGCGAGAAGTAGACGTGCTCGAAGATGCAGGAGGTCTGCGGCATCTGCGGAGCATAGAAGCGCGAGTAGATGCCCTCGGGCCCGACCACCACCATCTCCCCGGCCTTGACGTCGCGCTCGTAGGTGGCGCCGATCAGGTCGAAGGCGCAGGTCTCGGAGGCGAAGACGATGGTGTCCTCGCGGGCGCCGTCGCGGGCGGGCATGCGCCCCATGGCCAGGGGGCGGAAGCCGCGGGGATCGCGCACCGCGAAGATGCGGTCGCGGGTCATGATCACCAGCGAGAAGGCGCCCTCGATGCGGCGCAGGGAATCGGCGATGGCTTCGGGCAGGGTCTCTTCGCGCGACTGCGCCACCAGGTGCACGATGACCTCGGTGTCGCTGGTGGTCTGGAAGATGGAGCCCTGGCGCTCCAGCCGCGAGCGGATGTCGTGGGCGTTGACCAGGTTGCCGTTGTGGGCCAGCGCGATCAGCCCCTTGTTGCAGTCCACCATGATGGGCTGGGCGTTGAGCAGGGCGGAGTCGCCGGCGGTGGAGTAGCGGGTGTGGCCGATGGCCAAGGGGCCGGCCAGGCGGGTGAGCACCTCTTCGGTGAAGATCTCGGCCACCTGCCCCATGGCCTTGTGCACGTGCATGCGCACGCCGTCGGAGGAGACCATGCCGGCGGATTCCTGGCCGCGGTGCTGCAGCGCGTGCAGCCCCAGGTAGGCCAGGGTGGAGGCCTGGGGATGCGCGTAGATGGCGACTACGCCGCACTCGTCTTTGAACTTGTCAAAGGCCATGCCCCGCCCCTCGATGCCCTTTGATCTAGCTTTCGACCAGCTCTTCCTGTGGCTCCACCTCAAGCGCGCGCTCCAGGGCGTGCGCCCAGGCGTCCTTCAGT
>DATIWW010000032.1:0-2442 GCA_035519175.1 Terriglobales bacterium | reverse complement strand
ACATCGACATGGCCTGGCTGTGGCCGGCCAGCGAGACCGTGGACGTGGTGCGCAACACCTTCACCAGCGCGTTAGAGCTCATGCAGGAGTACCCCGACTTCACCTTCACCATGTCCACCGCGCAGGCCTACGCCTGGATGGAGGAGAAGTACCCCACGCTCTTCGAGCAGATCCGGCAGCGGGTGAAGGAGGGGCGGTGGGAGCCCATCGGCGGCATGTGGGTGGAGCCCGACCTCAACATCCCCGACGGCGAGAGCCTGGTCCGCCAGATCCTGATCGGCAAGCGCTACTTCAAGGAGAAATTCGGCGTGGACATCCGCACCGGGTGGAACCCCGACTCCTTCGGCTACAACTGGCAACTGCCGCAGATCTACAAGAAGTCGGGCTTCGACTTCTTCGTCACCCAGAAGATCTACTGGAACGAGACCACCAAGTTCCCCTACTCCGTCTTCTGGTGGGAGTCGCCCGACGGCACGCGCATCCTGACCTATTTCCCGCACGACTACGCCAACCCCGTCGAGCCGGTGCGCATGGCCGATTACCTGGGCGAGTTCGAGCGCAAGGCCCACTACCCCGAGATGATGTTCCTCTACGGCGTGGGCGACCACGGCGGCGGTCCCACCCGCGAGATGCTGGAGACCGCGCGCCGCTGGCAGGAGCCGGGCGCCATCTATCCCCGCCTGGAGTTGGGCAAGGCGCAGCCCTACCTCGACCAGTTGGCCGCCGCCGCTCCTCAGGCCGGCTTCCCCACCTGGGACAGCGAACTCTACCTGGAGTATCACCGCGGCACCTTCACCACCCAGGCCGAGACCAAGAAGGCGAACCGGCGCAACGAAGTGCTGCTGCTGGAGGCGGAGAAGTTCTCCTCCCTGGCTTCGCTCTACGGGCGGCCGTATCCGCAGGCCGATCTCACCGAGGCCTGGAAGAAGGTGCTGTTCAACCAGTTCCACGACATCATGGCGGGCTCGGGCATCCACGCGCTGTACGTGGACGCCGCCCGGGACCACGCGGAGGTGCGCCGCACCGGCCGCCAGGAGCTTCATGGAGCGCTGGGCGAACTCGCCGCCCACGCCGCCACCGCCGGCCCCGGAGTCCCGGTGGTGGTCTTCAACCCGCTCTCCTGGATGCGCACTGGGGTGGTCGAAGTGGAGGCGCAGTTCGACCGGGCTGCTCCCGCGGTGGAAGTGCGCGCGCCGACGGGCGAGGTCATGCTCTCGGAGATCGCGGCGCTCGATCCGTCCACCCACCGGGCGAGCGTACGCTTCCTCGCGCAGGACGTGCCCGCGCTCGGCTATGCGATCTTCCATCTGGTCCCGGTGGACCGCGCCCAGCTCCAGCCTTCTCCCCTGGCGGCCTCGGCCGACACCCTGGAGAACGAGTTCCTGCGGGTGCGCGTGGACCCCGTGACCGGCTGCATCACCAGCCTCTTCGACAAGATGCGCAAGCGGGAGGTGCTGGCCCCCGGCGCCTGCGGCAACCTGCTCCAGACCTTCATGGACAAGCCCAAAGCCTGGGACGCCTGGAACATCGACGCCGACTTCGAAAAGCAGAAGTGGGACCTCACCCAGGCACAGGAGGTCAAGCTGGTGGAGAGCGGCCCCGTGCGCGCCGTCCTGCGCGTGGTCAAGAGGTTCCAGAGCTCCACCTTCACCCAGGACATCACGCTCTACGCCCACGTGCCGCGGGTGGACGTGCACATGTCGGCCGACTGGCACGAGCAGCACATCCTGCTGAAAGTCGCCTTCCCGGTGGACGCGCACAGCGACTTCGCCACCTTCGAGATCCCCTACGGCAGCATCCAGCGCCCCACCACGCGCAACACCCCCGCGGAGAAGGCGCAGTTCGAGGTGCCGGCGCTGCGCTGGGCCGACCTCTCCGACGCCCGCGGCGGCCTCAGCCTGCTCAACGACTGCAAGTACGGCTACGACGCCAAGTCGAACGTCCTGCGCCTCTCCCTGCTGCGCTCGCCGGTGTGGCCCGATCCCACCGCCGACCAGGGCTTCCACCGCTTCACCTACTCCCTCTACCCTCACGCCGGCTCCTGGAAGGACGCCGACACCGTGCACCAGGGATATGAGGTCAATACTCCCTTGTTGGCCATGGCCGCGGCACCCCACCCCGGGCCGCTGCCCGCCTCGTTCTCTTTCACCGGGTTGGGACCGGACAACCTCGTGCTCACCGCCGTCAAGAAGGCGGAGGACGATGATGGCCTGATCTTCCGCTTCTACGAGTTTGCCGGGCGCAAGACCGAGGCCCGCCTGCGCCTTCCCGCCGGCGCCGAACGCGCCTGGGAGACCAACCTGATGGAGAAGCCGAAGCGCGAACTTCCTCTCGACAAGGGCGAGGTGAGGCTGGCCACCGGGCCCTACGAGATCAAGTGCGTGAAGGTGATGTTCGCGGCGCCGGCGCGGGCCGCCGTCCAGAATCCGCAGCCGCAACCCT
>DATIWW010000031.1:0-3018 GCA_035519175.1 Terriglobales bacterium | reverse complement strand
AGCCGTGCCCGATGGCAGGCGGCGACTGGTGCCACTTCGCCGTCCGCCTGGAGCGCTCCGCGGCCCACCGCCGCCTGAAGCAGGGCGCGCTCGGCTACGAGGACGAGAAGTTCTCTTACCTGGTCGCCGGGCGCGCGCCGGTGGAGTTTCCGCCCGCGCGCATCGTCCGCCATCCGCTCATCCGCCCCGGGCACATCCAACTCACGCTGTGTACCGGGAAGGGACTGGAGCAGCGCACGGTGACCAAGTCACAGAAGGAAGCCTACCGGCGGGCGCGCCAGGCGACGTGGGGCGCGCCCGGGAGCGACTGAAGCGGGCCGGGCGCGCTATCATGGGCGCGCACAAGCAAGCGGGAGGCGCCCATGCTGGAACTGGAGAGCGTGCGCATGGAATTCCCCGCCGACGCCAACCTCATCGTCGGCCAGTCGCACTTCATCAAGACGGTAGAGGACCTCTATGAGGCGGTAGCCACCACCGTGCCCCAGGCCCGGTTCGGTCTGGCCTTCAACGAGAGTTCCGGCCCCTGCCTGGTGCGCGCCGAGGGCAACGACGACGCGCTGCGCGCCGCCGCCATCCGCAACGCCCAGGCGCTCGCCGCCGGACACACCTTCGTGCTCATCCTGCGCGACGCCTATCCCATCAACGTGATGGGCGCCATCCGGCGCGTGCCCGAGGTGTGCACCATCTTTTGCGCCACCGCCAACCCGGTGGAGGTGATCGTGGCACGCAGCCCGCAGGGACGCGGGGTGCTGGGGGTGATCGACGGCAGCCCGCCCCAGGGCGTGGAAGGCCCGGAGGACGCCGCCGCCCGCCGCGACTTCCTGCGCAAGATCGGCTACAAGCGCTGAGCCGGAGGAGCTTTCAGCATGGACCAGCACGCCGAATTGCTCGCGGAGTTGCGGACCTTCGCGGCCACCGCCGCCTCCGCCCAGGCCCTGATGCAGCACATCTCCGACACCCTGCACGAGAAGATGGTGCGCTACAACTGGGTGGGCTTCTACCTCATCGACCCGAGCGACCCAAGCTTCTTGGTCCTAGGACCGTTCGCCGGCAGCTTCACGCCCCACGGGCGCATCCCCCTGGACGAGGGCTTGTGCGGCGCCTGCGCCGCCAGCGGCAAGACGGTGCTGGTGCAGGACGTGACCAAGGACCTGCGCTACCTGCAAGGCTCGCAGGACACCAAGTCGGAGATGGTGGCGCCGGTGCTGGTCCAGGGCCGGGTGGCCGGAGAGCTGGACATCAACAGCTACTTCGCCAACACCTTCGGCCCCACCGACCGCCAATTCGTCGAAGCTTGCGCCGCCCTGGTGGCCGAGCACCTCGCCGGCCATCCTGCGGGTTAGAACGTCGCCTCCAGTGCGATCTCCTGGATGATGCGGTCGAGTTCGGCCGCCGCCTGCGCCCGCTTCCCCTTCAGGTCGGCGAGTTCGCTGCGCAGCTTGTCCAACTGGTCCTCCTGTGAGTTCAGTTCGCGGGTGTAGCGCTGCAGCAGGGCGCGCTCCTCGGCGCTGCCCTTGAGCGCCTTCATGTTCTCGCGCAGGCGGCCCTGGTCCACGGTGATGGTCTCGACCTGCTGCTGGGCGGCGCGCATCTGCGCGTCCAGGCCGGAGACCACGTTTTTCTGCGCCAGCACGCGGCGGAACGCCTGCTCCATCTCCGGGGTGAGCCGCTTCTGCTGCGCCCACAGCTCCACGTCCTTACTGGTGAGGTTGGTGAGGGCATACGAGGTTTCCAGCGGATGCGCCTCCTCGACCGCCAGCTTCTCCGTGGCGCCGGGGGCGACGTTCACGCGGAAGCGGTAGTGCGTGGCCGAAGTCTCCTCCGGCTTCAAGTTCCCCACCAGCTTCCACTCGTCGCGCACGGGATGCTCCAGGATGACCGCGCGCGGGCTCGTGTCGGAGTTGCGCACGGTGTAGGTCTTGGTGGCGCGCTCCTCGCGCGTGATCTTCATCACTCCCTGGAGCACGCTGACGTGGCTGATGGGCTCCTGCTCCCCTTCCTCCTTGGTGGAGACGCGCACCGACTGGTCCACGGCATAGGAGAGCAGGCGGCGCTCCCCCGGCTTGATGGTCTCCAACAGGCCCTCGCCGGCGAAGGTCTCGTCCTCGAGCACATTGAAAGTTCCAGCATCGAGAGTGAGGCCGCTGGTGTTGGTGAGCCAGAGGGTGCGCAGCGGGGCAGCATCCTCGTCGCCGCTCCACAGCGTCACCTTCTCCGCCTCGATGGGCGCCTGCGCGATGGGCACCAGCGCCGATTGGTTCTTCAGGATGGTGATCTTCTGCTTCACGTCGTACTCGAAGAGGTCGCCCACCTCGCCGCTGGCGGTCTCGGTCTCGAGGCTGCTGATGGCTTCGGCGATCGTCCCCCGCGATGGCTGGTCCTCCACCGTGACCGTCTCGCTTGCGGCGCCCACGTTCAGCGTCACGTCGCGCCGCCCGGCGCCGGGGGCCAGCCTGACCACCATGGATTGGAAATTGGGGGCGTCAACCCTCAACTGCGAATTGGCGGACGGCGTTGCCTTGAACCTGTACATGCCCGATGCGTCCGTGCGCGTGCTTTGGGATTGGCCGGTGCTGGCCTCGGTCAAGGTCACGGTGGCCCCCGCGATCACGGCGCCCATAGGGTCTTTCACGGTCCCGAAGAGGCCGGCTCCTGTACTGTAGAAGTAGGCGGTCCCGGTATTGCGGCCGTACTCGGCGCCGTATGTGTTGCTCACGGGTCCGCCGACGGTCCCCCCGGCGATCCCACCGCCGCTGCCACTGCCCATTCCTCCCCCCACGCCTGCCGGCGGCGGCGGTGCCGCAATCTGCGGCACTGAGGTGGGTTCCTCCAGCGTCCCCTCATGTGTCTGTGGGGTGACCTCGAAGGCTTCCGGCATGGGCACCACCGGCCGGCGCGCGTAGTAAGGCTGCGAGAGTTCCTGAATGAAGGACTGGGGCGCCCCCGAGATCAGCGAGAGCTGCACTCCGTTCCAGTCCTCGCCGATGGTGTTGTCCACGATGGCCCAGCCTTGCAGGA
>DATIWW010000030.1:0-2444 GCA_035519175.1 Terriglobales bacterium | reverse complement strand
CGTAGGCCAGCCCCACGCCGTAGAAGATCAGGGCCACCCGGAGCCACAGCAGCGACATCATCCCGCCGCAATTCTAACAAGGATGGCGCACACCCGCTTTGTGACGGGCGTCACAGGGAGGGGGTCGGCCTACAGGTCCAGCCCTTCCAGGAGCCCTTCGACGTCGGCGGCGTCCACCCGCAGGCGCCGGCCCTCTTGCTGAAAGTCCGCCGCCTGGTCGAAGGCGCGGAAGAGGCGCATCTTGGCCATGGCGTACTGCTCGGCCTCGGTGAGTTCGCGGCCGTGGGCCTGGGCCCAGGCGCGCAGCGCCTCCGGCTTCACCAAGACGCTGCTGGAGACCATGGTCTTGCGGTTCGAGGTCACGTCGAAGATGAACTCGGTGGCGGGCGCGTCGGGGTCGCCCGGCAGCGCCGCCCGCTTGCCCACGAAGTAGTACTGATAGACGAAGCCCATCTCGCCGGTATAGGTCTTCATGCGGCGGACGGTCACGCTTCGTCTCTCATTCCGCCGGCGCCTCGCGCAGGCGCGCCGCCGCCGTCTCCGAACTCACCGGCGTGAAGTACACCTCTTTGAAGGTGTAGGACTTGGCCTTGCTGGCCAGGATGGGCAGGATCTCGATGTGCCAGTGGTAGTCGTCGTCGATGGTCTTCCAGTACTCCAGCACCTCGGAGCGGTGCATGGAGTTGGGCGCGGTGTGCAGCACCAGGTGGAAGCTGTCGGTGAGGGAGCGGATGCGGATGAGGGTGCGGCGCAGCAGCGCGGCCAAATCGTTCAGCGAAGCCGACTTCACCAGCACGGTGTGCTCGAAGGCGGCGTCGTGGACGCGGGGCACGATCCAGGTCTCGAAGGGGACGCGCGGCGCGTAAGGACAGCAAGCCACGAAGTCGCCGCGGTGCTCCACGATGCGCGTGCCCTCGCGCTCCTCCTGGGCCAGGATGTCGCAGAAGACGCAGCGCTCCTTCTGCTCGTAATACTGCTTGGCGGCGCGCAGCTCATAGAGCACGCGCCGGGGGACGAAGGTGGTGGCGGTCAGCTCGCACACCGGGTGCTCGATCTCCTGCCCGGAGAAGGCGCCGTGGTTCTTGAGGATGGTGACGTACTTGAAGCGGCGGTCGCGCTTGAGGTCCTGGATGCGCTGGGCGGCCAGCTTGAAGAACTGCGCCAATTCGGCGTCGGAGGCCTGCCAGAGCTGGCGGTCGTGCCGGGGATTCTCCACCAGCACCTCGTGCGCGCCCACCGTGCGCATGTGGTCGTAGATGCCCTCGCCGCGACGCTGCGGCTCGCCCTCGACCCGGTAGAGGGGCACGGGATGCACCACCGCTCGCGCCGCCCAGGGCCCGCCCTCCACCGAGGGCATAGAGGAAACCACCTGGGGCGCGCCCTTGGCCTCGGGACAATAGAGGCAGGCGCCTTCGTCGCGGCGCCCGCTCTCGAAGTCGTCGCCGGTGATGACCCAGGAGCGGGTGATAGGGTCCTTGCGCAGTTCCATGGCCGTAGGATAAACGCTTCCACGCTGCCGCGCTATAATCGCGGCACCGAACTTCGCCGCGATGAGCGACCCCTCCACGCCGCGCTCCGGGCCGCCGGCCTCCACCGAGGCGACCACCCCGCTGATGCGGCAGTACTCCGCGCTCAAGAAAGAGCATCCCCACGCCCTGCTTTTCTTCCGCCTGGGCGATTTCTACGAACTGTTCTTCGAGGACGCGGTGCTGGCGGCGCGCGAGCTGCAGATCACGCTGACCTCGCGCAGCAAGGAGAAGGGGGTGGCGGTGCCCATGTGCGGCGTGCCCTACCACGCCGCCGAGAACTACATCGCCAAGCTCATCCGCAAGGGCTTCAAGGTGGCCATCTGCGAGCAGATGGAGGACCCGCGCTTCGCCAAGAAGCTGGTGCGGCGCGAGGTGATCCGCGTGGTCACGCCGGGGACGGCGGCCGACGCTTCGCTCGGCTCCGAGGAAAACAACTTCCTGGCGGCCATGGCGCACGTGGGCGACGCCGTGGGCTTCGCCGCCCTCGATCTTTCCACCGGCGACTTCCGCGCCACCGAGTTCCGCGGGCCGGAGGCGGCGCAGCGCATCCTGGAGGAGTTGGAACAGTTGCGGCCGCGCGAAGTGCTCTTCGGCTCTTCCCTGCCCCTGTTCGAAAGGGCGGGCGACGGGGCCCGCAACCCGCAGGTCTCGTGGGCGGAAACCCCGCTCGACGACTGGGTCTTCGCGCCCGACTACGCCGTCCCCCTGGTCGAGAACCACTTCGGGGTGCTGTCGCTGGAGGGCTTCGGGCTGGCCGGCCGTGCGGCAGCGGCTTCGGCGGCGGGGGCCATCCTGCACTACGTGCGCTCGACCCAGCGCGGCAAGCTCGACCACGTAGACCGCATCGGCTTTTACGAGCGCCAGAACTGCCTGGTGCTTGATGCGGTAACCGTTCGCAATCTGGAATTAACCGAG
>DATIWW010000029.1:0-4384 GCA_035519175.1 Terriglobales bacterium | reverse complement strand
CGTTCTCTCTCGGCGATGGCTTGCGCCCAGGATGCATCGCCGACGCCAGCGATGAAGCGCAATTCGCGGAGTTGAAAACTCTTGGAGAATTGACGCGCATCGCATGGAAGCACGACGTTCAAGTAATGATCGAGGGCCCCGGCCACGTCTCCATGGACAAGATCAAGGAGCAGGTGGACAAGGAAGTGGAGCTCTGCTACGAGGCGCCCTTCTACACCCTGGGCCCGCTGGTCACCGACATCGCTCCCGGCTACGACCACATCACCTCGGCCATCGGGGCGGCCATGATCGGGTGGTACGGCGCGGCCATGCTCTGCTACGTCACCCCCAAGGAGCACCTGGGCCTGCCCAACGAGAAGGACGTGAAGGACGGCATCATCGCCTACAAGATCGCCGCCCACGCCGCCGACATCGCGCGCCAGCGTCCCGGCGCCCGCGAGCGCGATGACGCTCTCTCCTTCGCCCGCTACAAGTTCGACTGGGAGAAGCAGTTCGCGCTCTCCCTCGACCCCGAGACGGCACGCGCCATGCACGACGAGACCCTGCCCGACCAGTTCTACAAGGAAGCCGCCTTCTGCTCCATGTGCGGCCCCAAGTTCTGCTCCATGAATTACTCCTCCAAGGTGGACGAGTACAACAAACAGGTCCACGGGCTGGAGAAGAAGGACTACGGGGAACTGCTGGTCAAGCTGACCCCCGCCGGCAAGTAAGAAAAAGCTCAACCACAAAGGACACGAAGGCGACACAAAGGCCTAGAGCATGACCCTTCGTGTGACCTTTGTGTCCTTTGTGGTGAGGTCCCTTCTTGCAAGAAAGAGCCAGGGGCGGGCCGGTGGCCCGCCCTCTCGCACTCCTACAGCGACCTCAGGAAGGCCACCAGGTCCGACTTCTGCCGGCGGGTCAGGTGGAGGCCGAAGCGCTGGTCGTAGAAGTTGACCACGTCCAGCAGGGTCTTGGCCGAGCCGTTGTGGAAGTAGGGTGCGCGGGCCGCCAGCCCGCGCAGGATCGGCCCCTTGGTCTTGCCCACGTCGGCGCACTTGCCGCTGATCAGCGCCCGCCCCGGATCGGTGACCTGGAAGGTCGAGCCCTTGCCGATCGGCGTGTTCACCCCTGCGTCGCACTGGATGGTGTAGACGGGCAGCCCGCTGAGATCCAGCGCCGGCAGCGCGGGATAGTCGGTCACTCCGATGTTGATGGCCAGCGCGGTGGAGTGGTCGCCCACGTTGGGGGTGTTGTGACAGGTGGTGCAGGTGCCCATGAGCGTGGCCGGCAGGCCCGGCAGGTCGTTCAGGCCGGTCACCCCGGAGATGGGGATGGGGAAGGTGTTGAACAGCGCCTGCCCGCGCGCCACTGCCTCGCGGTCCTGGTTGCGGTCGCCGTGGTCCGGCAGGTGGGCCCAGGCGTCGAAGATGGTGAAAGCCACCGGGTTGAAGGTCGTTCCCGGGCCGCCCAGCGGGTCGTTGATGCCCACGAAGAAGGGCTGCTGCGAGAGGGGCAGCGGCCCGCCCTGCGCGCCCCGAGCGCTCAGATTGCCGGCTTCCTGGTCGTGCGCCTGCGCCGTGAAGTTGGCCAGCTCGAAGCCGACGATTTCGGCCAACTGCTGGTCGGTGGGCGCCTGCGCCGCCTGGGCGTGACCCAGAGTGGCGCCTTTGGCCTGGTCGGCGAGATCGAACTCCAGGGTCTGCCCGGCAAAGGACTCCCGCCCGTCCCACATCACGGTGGCCAGGAAGGGCAGATTGGTCGATGGCAGGGGACGCCGGAAGAGCGCCAGCCCGGCGGGCGTGTTCTCCGGGCAGTTGTAGGGATCGTCGATCTGGGAGACGGAGAAATGAGCCCCCGCCGGCACTCCGATGGACACGCGGATCAATCCCTTGCGCAGCAGCATGCTGTAGGCCTGGCGGCGCGCCGCCACGGTGGAGACATCGGCGCTGGGGCAGACCGCGCCGTCCACCGGCCGGAAGATGGGATCCAGCCCCTGGCTCATGAAGAAGCGCATCTGGATGTGGGCGGGCGTGACCGTCCAGGCATCCGAGGGCTGGTGACAGCTTACGCACGAGCGCCCGTTCGTTCCCAGGCTCTGGAAGAACGGGTTGTCGAGGTCGGTGGGCCCGGTGCTATGGAAGTCGCTGATCACACCCGTGGCGTCCAGGAACAGCAGCGTGGCCGGAAGGTTGGTGGTGGCGGCGACCATCGCGCTCATGCCCAGACAGGCGACCAGACCGCAGAGCAGCAGAACCGCGCGGCGGCGCAGCCGAGTCTTTTCCCGGATCCTGTGGATGATCATCTCTATCTCCCCCTGTCCTTGCACTGCCCCGGGCGGGGCCGAGGTCCGTGGTGGTGCTGACTGTTAGCCGAGCCGCGGGACATCGTCAAGGTACCACCCGCCGAAATGTCGATGACCTTGTAACCGACTGATAAATAGAATGATATGGTCTCTCCTGACCGGCCCGCGGGAGGTACCTGTGATAGACTCTCGGGAACGCCTTCCCCGGTTTCTGAGAGTAGTGAGGAGTACGGCATGGCGGCAACGCCACATCCTCGCTTCTATCGCTTCGGCACCTTCCAGTTGGACGTGCCCTCGGGAGAACTGCGCCGCAATGGCCTCAAGGTACGCCTGCCGGGGCAGTCCTTTCAGGTCCTCCTGTGCCTGCTGGAACGCCCGGGCGAGGTGGTGACGCGGGAGGAACTGCGCCAACTGCTGTGGCCGGCGGGCACCTTCGTGGACTTCGACGAAGGCCTGAACGCCGCGGTCAAGAAGCTGCGCGCCGCCCTGAGCGACTCGGCGGAGAACCCGCGCTTCGTCGAGACCCTGCCCCGGCGCGGCTACCGCTTCTTGTGCCCGGTGACCGCCACCAGCCCGACAGCCGAGGTCGCCGTCGCCGCGGCTGCGGCAAGGCCGGTCCTGCCCCGCTGGCTCCGCGCGGCATTGTGGGTAGCTGCCGGCGTGCTGCTGGCCGCGGGCGCCACCGTCCTGCTGTGGTACCGCCGCCCGGCGCCTGCGCCCCCCATTCGCTCGATCGCGGTGCTGCCGCTGCGCGATCTTTCCAACGATCCCGCGCAGCAGTACTTCTCCGAGGGCCTGACCGACGAGCTGATCACCCGCCTGGCTTCACTCCCCGGCCTACGCGTCATCTCCTATACCTCCGTGCTGCAGTACGAGGATTCGCGCAAGCCGCTGCCCCAGATCGCGCGCGAGTTGCAGGTGGATGCGGTAGTGGAAGGGACGGTGCTGCGCAGCGGGGAGCGGGTGCGCATCACCGCGCAGCTCCTCGAGGCGGCGACCGACCGCCACCTCTGGGCCCAAAGCTACGAGCGCGAGTCGCGCGACATCCTCACTCTGCAGAACGAGGTCACCCGCGACATCGCCGACAACATCCAGCTCCGCCTCGATCCCGCCAGCCGGCAGCGCCTGGCGGTTGCGCCACGCTTGGACCCGCAGGCCCACGAGGCCTACCTGCGCGGGCGCCACTATTGGTCGCGGCGTACCCCCGCCGACATGCAGACGGCCATCCGCTACTTCCAGCAGGCCATCGACCAGGACCCCAACTACGCTCGCGCCTATGCCGGTCTGGCCGACACCTACGCCATGATCGCGGCCTACAACGTCGTTCCCCAGAAGGAGTCCATGCCCAAGGCGCGCGCCGCCGCCCTCAAGGCGCTGGCCATCGACCCCAAGCTGGCCGAGGCCCATACTTCGCTGGCGGTCATCGCGCAGGACTACGACTGGGATTGGGCCACCGCCGAGCAGGAATACCGCATCGCCATCGGGTTGGATCCCAACTACGCCACCGCTCACCAGTGGTATGGAGAATTCCTCGCCCTGCAGGGGCGCTTCGACGAGGGCCTTGCCGAGATCGAGCGCGCCCGCCAGCTCGACCCCCTCTCCCTCATCGTCGCCTCCGACCGGGCAGTCATCCTGTACTACGCCCGCCAGTACGACCGCTCCATCGAGCAGTTTGATGCCGTCTTAGCGCGTGATCCGGAGTTCCCCCGCGTCCGGGTGGCGATCCTGTCTTTGGTGGAGAAGGGACGCTTCGAGGAGGCCCTGGCCGTCATCGCCAAGTGGCGGCTGCCGGAGGACAAGCCCTGGAACCTGGCATGTCTCGCCTACGTCTATACCCGCTCCGGCCGGCGCGCGGAGGCGCAGCGCAGTTTGGCGGAACTGGAACGGACGAACCGGCCGCGGAACCTGGATCTGGGCCCGCTCATCAGCGCCTACATCGCCCTGGGGCGGAAACAGGAGGCCCTGGACCTGTTGGAGCGGGCCTACAACATGCGCTGGCCGGGGCTCACCAATCTGAAGGTGAACCCCTACTATGATCCCTTGCGCGGCGACCCCCGCTTCCAGGATCTCCTGCGCCGCCTGCGCCTGGCCCCGTGATCT
>DATIWW010000028.1:0-10540 GCA_035519175.1 Terriglobales bacterium | reverse complement strand
CGGCCGGCCGGCAGGGTCAGACTCAAGGTCTGCTCCCGGCGCTCACGCAGGATGGTGACCGCCACCTTGCCGCCGCCGCGATGGGAACGCAGGGCGCTGCGCCAGTCGCTCATGTCGGCGATGCGCTCATTGTCCAGCTTGAGGATGACGTCCCCGGCCTTGAAGCCCGCCGCCTCGGCGGCGCTGCCCTTTTCCACCGACTGCACCAGCACGCACTGCCCACTCTTGCAGCCGAAGTACTCACCTAGCTGGGGAGTGACGTTCGAGACCAGCAGGCCCGCGCGCGAGGGAGACATGGTGACGATCTGGATGGCCGGCATCTCGATGCGGGGCACGCGCACTTCCACGTTGGGCGCGACCACCTTGGGCATGGCGAAGGTGTAGGACTTGGCCTCCACCGCGGCCCGGTCGGCGAGCTGGACCTGTACGCTGCGCACCTGGCCGTCGCGGCTGTAGCCGATGGTGACGCTACGGCCCGGCGGGACCTCATGGATCATGCGCCGGAGCTGCTCCACGCTCTCCACCTTCTGGCCGTCGAAGTCCAGGATGACGTCGTGCTCCTTGAAGCCGGCTTTGCCCGCGGGAGCGTCCTGGTCGACCATGGTGATCTCCGCCCCGCGCTCTTCCCTGAGCTTGAGCTGCTGCGCGCTCTCGTGGGTGACGTCGCGGACGTCGATGCCCAGGTAGGAGGTGTGGGATTCTCCCTCACCCGGCCACGCCGGCGCCGGGGGAGCGGGAGCCGCTGCCGGGGCCGCGGGCGCCGCCGGCGCTACCGCCGGGGCCTGCGGGGCCTCCGGGCCGCCCGCCAGAGCGGGCGCGGCCAGCCACAGGCCGGCGGCCAGCAGGCACAGGGCCGTCGCCAGAACGTACTGCAAGTGCTTCCGAGTGTGCAGGTTCATATGTAAGCCTCGCTGGATTCCGAACATCACTTCTTTCCGCGGTGGATCTGGATGCTGCCGTTGCTGGTGCGGATCTTGAGCAGAGGGCCTCCCCCGTTCAGGCTGCCGTCGGCGTAGACCTGGTGCGGGTTCCACTGGCCACCCTCACTGTGGACCTTCAGTTCGGAAAAGTCGGAGACGATGCCCTGGCCGGTGCAGGACTCCACCGCCGCGCGCACCGTGACCCTCATCCCCTCGGGCAGGTAGACGATGATGTCGCCCGAGCCGGTCTCGATGCTGGAGTCGTGGAACGGCCCGCTCACCAGCTCGACGGTGATGCTGCCGGCGCCGGTCTCGGTGCGCACGCCTCCGCCCACGCCCCAGAGCTCGAGGTTGCCGCCGCCGGTGCTGGCGCGCACCTGGCCGCGGGCGGAGTTCACGCGGATGCTGCCGCCCCCGGTCTCGGCGATGACGGCGCCGCCCACGTCCCCGATCTCGATGTTGCCCCCGCCGGTGTTGGCCTTGAGCGCGCCTCCCACGCGGCTGATGTGGATGCCGCCGCCCCCCGTCTCCACCTCCACGGCGTTATTGCCGTTGTCCACCATCACCGTACCCCCGCCGGTGGAGACGCTGAGCGGACCGCCGGCCGTGCCGATGTGGATGTTGCCGCCACCGGTGGAGACGGACAGGTTGGAGCGCACTGAACCGACCTCCACGCTGCCGCCCCCGCTGGAAGCCGTGACCGGGCCGCCCAGGGCATCGAGGCGCAGGTTCCCGCCGCCGGTCTCCGCCGCCAGCGTGCCGTTGAGCCCTGTGGCCGTCAGGTTGCCGCCCCCGGTCTCCAACTCCACCTGCGCCGTCTCCGCGGGCACTTCCAGGACGAACTCCGCCGAAGCATTCCGCGGACACTCGCCCGCGCAGTCGCCGCTGATCACCGCCCATTCGCCCTGGCGGCTGGCGGCGACGCGGAAGGACTCCAGCCGGCGCCGCGCCGACTCTTCCGAGCCGCCGCTGACCCGCATCTTGAAGGAGTAAGTGATGTTCTGGGCGCCGCCCTGCACGCGCACGTTGCCCATGTCGGTCTTGAGCTTGACGTTGCGGGCGGCCGACAAGGTCCCGGAGACCTCCTGGACCCAGCCCCCGCCCTCGCGGTAGATGCGGCTGGAGCTGCCGGAGCCATAGCCGGCACCCCAGTTCCCCGTGACCTCCTGCGCCGGGGCCAGGGCCGCGGTCAGCAGGAGCGTGAGCATTCCGATCTGGAGCTTCTTGTTCACGTTTCTTCTCACTCTCTCCCACCCTCGTCGCCGGACCGCCCGCAGGCGGCCGGGCCGCTAGTCGATCTGTGCCGTCGAGGCCAGAATGCGCTTGGCCTCCGAGCGGATGTAGTCGTTCTTGTCCTGCGCCGCCAGAGTCATCAGCGCCTGGCGCACGCTGGAGTCGGCGCGCACCGGCTGCAGCAGGTGGATGGCCTCGGAGCGCACGCCCTGGTTGGCGTCGTTCATCAGCGCCTCCAGCACCGCGTTGCGCACCCGGATGTCGTCCTTCACGTAGGGACTGAGCCCGTCCAGCGCCTTCAGCCGCACTCCGGGGTTCTTGTCATAGCGCAGCGAGAACATCAGCGCCTCGCGCACCTGGTTGTCCTGGGAATTCTGCGCCAGGATGTTGGTGGCATTGATGCGCACCCCGGAGTTGGCATTGGCGCGCGCCGCGTACAGCAGCAGTTGCTGGATCTGCGGGTCGTCGAGCGAGCCCTGCACCGACTGCGGCTGCAGCGTGTCGTACTTGATCTGCACCTGGTTGGTGCCGGGGACCTGAGTGATGTCGTTGATGCCGGCGATGGAAGCCTGGGCCGCGGAGTTGTCTCCGGGACCGGCGTTCGGCCGGTGGGTCACCTGCCAGGTGGCCAGGATGCCGCCGGCAAAGCCCACCATGAAGACCGCGGTCACCAGGGCGGGGGCCAGCTTGGCCTGGCGCATCCAGCCACCCAGGTCGAAGACCCAGCGCGACCACCAGGCACCCTGCTCGGCGGTCTCCAGCCCCTCGTTCAGGCGCAGGCGGGAGGCGGCCAGCAGGTTGGGGGAGGGCTCGGACACGGGCAACCCCGACATCTTCTCCTGGAACTCGCGCGCGTCGCGCATCTCCGCGGCGCAGCCGGGACAGCGCTCCACATGCTGCTCCAGCTCGTGGCGCGCGTCGTCGGCGAGTTCCTGGTACAGGTACAGGACGATGTTGGCCTTCACCCATTCGCAGTTCATGGCTTCACCTCATGTCGGCGAGCGTGCCGCGCAGCTTCTGCGTGGCCCGGAAGAGCGTGTTCTTCGCCGTTTCTTCCGTGGTCGAGAGCATCTCGCCGATGGTCCTCAACTTCAGCCCCTGGTAGTGCTTGAGCTCGAACACCAGGCGCTCCCGCGGGGTCAGCTTGCCCAGAGCGCGATAGATGCGGGCGCCCAGTTCCCGGCGCATCAGGTCGTGCTCCGGGTTGGCGCCGGCGCGGTCGTCGGAGACGTGGTCGAGCAGGTCGTACTCGCTGCCGTCTGCGGCGGTGGCCACGTGCGAGTCCTCCTTGCGCGTCGTCCGCTTGCGCAGGTGGTCCAGGCACAGGTTGGTCACGATGCGGTAGATCCAGGTGTAGAACGAGCACTCGAAGCGGAACGTCCCCAGGTTCTTGTAGGCCTTCAAGAAGGCCTCCTGGTAGATGTCCTGGGCGTCGCTCTCCGAGCCGGTCAGGTGCAGGGCCAGGCGCAGCACCGCCTTGTCGTACTGCCGGACCAGCTCCTCGAAGGCCACGCGGCTGCCGCGCTGCGCTTCCCGGATTAGCAGGCTGTCGTCCACCCGGCTCGAAACCTGACCCACCATGCTTCCCCGCGACCTGAGGGACTCGGGACCGGCTGGCTTGCCGCCGTTCGCGTCTGCCTTCCCTCGCCCTTCCCCCGCCCGCTCGGGCTTGGGACCGGACATCCACCACCATTTTGCCCCCAAGGGAGGCATGGGGTGCACTGCTTGGGCCGGCATCGCTTCTCCTGGACTACCCGCGACCCGTCCGTTCAGGCCGCCGTTCTCAACCGCTCAACCGTTCCCCGCGGAACTTCGATCCGGGGGCTCGGCTTCCATGGTCTTGGACGAGCCGGAAGCGAAACCGTGAGCAGGGATTATAGGCTTTCCGCCCTATCCTGGGCGACGCGGCAACGGCGCCTTCCCACCTTGGGAAGCCCCCTCGAACGGGGGGATTTGCAGAGCCGGGGCCGGTGCGGTCTACTAGCCCGTCCCGCACCTGCGGGCCTTGGAGGAACGGTCCATGAGGGGAGCAAGACGAACCGGGGTAGCGGCAGTCGCGGTGGCAGCGCTGTGGGTGGTTGTCTTGGCGGCGGCCCAGGCGCCTCCGGCGGGGCCTCCCGCCGAGAAGCCAGCCGAGCAGGCCTATAAGAACATCCAGGCGCTGAAGGGGATGCCGTCCTCCCAACTGGTCCCCACCATGCAGTTCATGTCGGGGGCGCTGGGCGTCCCCTGCGAGCACTGCCACGTGGAGGACCGGGCCAGCGACACCAAGAAGGAGAAGCAGACCGCGCGCCGGATGATCCAGATGGTCGCGGCCATCAACCGCGACAACTTCGAGGGCCGCATGGAAGTGACCTGCAACAGTTGCCACCACGGCCAGCCCAAGCCCGCCACCGTCCCTGCCATCGCCCAGGCCGCCTGGGTGGCACAGATGCAGGCGCAGCCTTCCGCCCCGGCCTCGGTGCCGTCGGCTGACGATCTGTTTGCTCGCTACCTGAAGGCGGTGGGCGGGCGCGCGGCCGCCCACGCCATCAAGACGCGCGTCTACACGGGCACGGCCACCGGCTACGACGGCAACGAGGCGCCCCGGGCCACCCCCTTCGAGATGTATGCCTCAGGGCCCGGCAAGATGCTGGTGGTCCAGCACGCTCCCAACGGCGCAGTTTTCTCCTACGCCTATGACGGCGACTCCGGCTGGATGAAGAACCCCCGCGGGGTGCGCGCCTTCGCCGCGCGCGAAGTCGAGGCCGTGCGCGAGCGCGCCGCCGCCCTTGATCCCATCCAGCTCGACGACTACCTCACCACCAAGGTGACCGGCCAGGAAATCGTCAACGGGCGCGCGGTCTGGGTGGTGGAGGGCACGCGCAAGGGCGCCAGCCCGGTCAAGCTCTGGTTCGACGCCGGAAACGGCCTGCTCGTGCGCAAGCAGACGCAGGTGGCCACCGCCTTCGGCCCCGCCCCGCTCCAGACCGACTTCGACGACTACCGCGCGGTGGGCAACGTCGAGCTGCCCTTCCGCGTGACCTCGGGGACGCTCAGCTCGGGGTTGGTGCGCGAGTTCAGCGACATCCAGCTCAACCTGGCGGTCGACGAGAGCAAGTTCGCCATGCCGGCGGCTACGAAGTAGCCGGTCGCCAGTCGTCAGCACAAGCAAAAGGCCGGTGCCCGAAGGGCACCGGCCTGATCTGCGCCAATCCGCGTGGGCGGGGAAGTTACTCCACCGTCTCGCGCTCGATGCGCACCTTGACGCTGGCGGTGACGTCGCGGTGCAGCTTGATGGGCACGGGGAATTCGCCCAGGTTCTTGAGCGGCTGCTCGAGCTGGATCTTGCGCCGGTCCACGTTGAAGCCGCGGGCCTCCAGCTCCTCCCCGATGTCGGAGGAGGTGACCGAGCCGAACAGATGCTCGCCCTCGCCCACCCGGCGGTAGAAGGTCAGAGTGAGTTCGTCGAACTGCTTGGCCAGCAATTCGGCGTCGGCCTTGTCGCGGGCCAGGCGGCGCACCGCCGCCTGCTTCATCTGCTCGATGACGGAGCGGTTGCCGGGCGTGGCCTCGATGGCCAGCTTGCGCGGCAGCAGGTAGTTGCGGCCGTAGCCGTCGGCCACCTTGACCACGTCGCCGCGCGCTCCCAGCTTGGGAACATCTTCTTTCAGAATGACTTCCATGTCAGCTCCAGTTCCTCGTTTCCAGTTTCTGGTTTCTAGTTGCGCCTCACCCAGCATCGCGGCGGCCGTGAACCTCAGTCGTGGCGACCAACCACTAGCTGCCAGCTACTGTTCGGTCAGCGTGCCGCGAAGGGCAGGAGCGCGATATTGCGCGCCTGCTTGATGGCGGCGGTGAGACGGCGCTGGTGCGGCGTGCACACCCCGGTCAGCCGGCGGGGAATGATCTTGCCGCGCTCGGCCACGAACTGCTGCAGCAGGCGCACGTCCTTGTAGTTGATGGCGTCGATCTTCTCCACGCAGAACTTGCAGACCTTCTTGCGGCGGAAGAACTTGCGATCGCCGCGGGGACCGCCGGGACGGGGGCCGCGCGCCCCGGGACCGGGACGCTCGCCGCGCGGACGCTCGCTGGCCGCGGGACGCTCCGCCGGCGCCGCCGGCGCTTCTGTGGTCGGAGGTGTGGGATTGCTTTCGTCAGCCATGATTCTCCTCGTGGGAGCCGCCCGAGGCGCTCCCGGCAAAAATAGATCGCTTAGACCGAAACCGCGGCGGGCTCACTGCCCGCAGCCGCTGCCGCACTCTCCGGCTTGCGCCGCACCTTGCTGTCGCGGATCTTCTTGACCTTGGCCAGGCGCTTCTGCTCTTCGTCCACGCGCACGGTCAGGAACTTGATGACCGGCTCGGTGACGCGCATGCGGCGCTCCAGCTCGTGGATGGCCTGTCCCGTGCCTTCGATGGTCAGGAGCACGTACAAGCCCTCATGGAACTTGCGCACCACATAGGCCAGGCGGCGCTTGCCCATGCGCTCCACGCTCTTCACCGTACCACCGGCGGAGGTGACGTTGGACTCCAGGGTGGAGACCAGCTTCTCCACCTCTTCCTCCGGCATGTCCGGCCGGACGATGAACATGACTTCGTAAGTACGTTGCATTCGCTTCTTCTCCCTCCCGCCTCGGCGGGAGCACTGCTACGACTTCTCCTCCGGAGGCTCGGGCTTCCGGTTGAAGCGGTTCATGGCCCAGGCCACGCCCTGGCTGACGATCGCTTCCAGCGCGTCGGCGGCGGCATCGAGCACCGCGTCCACCGCTTTGAGCTGCCCGCGCTTGAAGGGCGCCAGCCCGTAGCGGGCGCCGTCCTTCACCGCGCGCGCCGGAGCGCTGCCCAGGCGCAGGCGCGTGAACTCGCCTGTCCCCAGCGCGCCCAGGATCGACTCCACGCCTTTGTGGCCGGCCGACGAGCCCCGCTGGCGGATGCGGATCGTGCCCAGCGGCAAGTCCAGCTCGTCGTACACCACCACCAGGTCGCGTCCGGGCTCGGCCTCGTATTCCTGGAGCAACTCGCGCACCGCCAGCCCGCTGAGGTTCATGTAGGTCTCGGGCTTGGCCAGCAGCACCTCCTCCGAGGCGATCACCGCCTTGCCCGTCAGGGCGCGGCAGCGGCGGTTGCTGATGCGCACCTGGTGCCGCTCTGCCAGCCGGTCCAGCGCCAGGAACCCCAGGTTGTGGGGCGTGAACTGGTATTCGATGCCCGGATTGCCGAGCCCGACAAGCAGTTTCACGCCGCTTATTTCTTCTCCTTCTTCTCGGGCTTCTCGGCCTTTTTCTCGGCCGGGGCCGCGGCTTCCGCCTCGGCAGCGCCCTCTTCGCCGACTTCCTGCTTGCCCTTCTTGATGACCTCGGGCTCGGCCGGCGCCGCTTCCACCCCCGCCTCCACCGGAGCCGCCACTTCCTCCTCCTTGATGGAGATGACGTGAGCCACGGGGTAATGGGCGTCGGTGAGGAACTTGATCTTCTCGCTGCGCGGCAGTTCGGAGACGCGCACCACCTTGCCGAAGACCAGCTCGGTGACGTCGACCTCGATGTGCCCGGGAATGTCGCCGGGCAGGCACTCCACCTCCACCTCGCGCAGCAACTGCTCGAGCACGCCGCCCTGGGTCTTGACGCCGGTGGCCTCGCCTTTCAAGTGGATGGGCACCTTCACCTTGATGCGCTCGTCCATGGCGATGCGCTTCAGGTCCACGTGCAGCAGGCTCCCTTTCACCGGCTCGAGCTGCCAGTCCACGATCATGGCCTTGGTGCGCTCCGGACCCACCTGCAGGTCGAAGATGGTGTTGTGGCCGCTCTCCGAGTGCAGGATGCGGGCCACCTGCTTGGGATCGAGGCTCACGGCCACCGAGTCCTTCTTGGCCCCGTAGAGCACCGCGGGGACACGGCCGCTGCGGCGCAGGCGGCGGGCCAGGTTCTTGCCGCGCTCCTGGGCGCGCGGTTGTGCTTCCACTACTCCAATGGCTTCTGTCGTTGGCATGATGATTTCTATCCTCTCGATCAACTGAACAAGGTGCTGACCGACGTCTCCTCGTGGATGGATTGGATGGCGCGGGCGATCAGCCCGGCGATGGACAGCACCTTGATCTTGGCTTCCTTCTGCCCCGCTTCGGTGAGCGGGATGGTGTTGGTGACCACCACCTGCTCGATGCGGGAGCCGGCAATGCGCTCCAGCGCCGGCCCCGAGAGCACGGGGTGGGAGGCGCAGGCGTACACCTTGGTGGCGCCCGCCTCCAGCAGAGCGTCGGCGGTCTTGACCAGGGTGCCGGCGGTGTCGATGAGGTCGTCGATGATGAGGCAGGTGCGCCCCTTGACGTCGCCGATCACGTGCATGACCTCGGCCACGTTCATCTCCACGCGGCGCTTGTCCACGATGGCCAGCGCCGAGTCCATCTTCTTGGCGAAGAAGCGGGCGCGCTCCACGCCCCCGGCGTCGGGCGAGACCACGGTCAGGTTGGGCAGGTTCAGCTCCCGGAAGTACGAGACCAGCACCGGCGAAGCGAACAGGTGGTCCACCGGGATGTTGAAGAAGCCCTGGATCTGCGGGGCGTGCAGGTCCACCACCAGGGCGCGGTCGGCGCCCGCGGTGGTCAGCAGGTCGGCCACCAGCTTGGAGCTGATGGGCACGCGCGGCTTGTCCTTGCGGTCCTGGCGGGCGTAGCCGAAGTAGGGGATCACCGGGGTGATGCGGCGCGCCGAGGCCCGCTTGAGGGCGTCGATCATCAGCAGCAGCTCGATGAGGTGGTGGTCCACGGGATTGCAGGTGGGCTGCACCACGAAGACGTCGGCGCCGCGCACGTTCTCCAGGATCTGCACGTAGACCTCGCCGTCGGAGAAGCGCGTCACCTTGGACTGGCCCCGCGGCATCTGCAGGAAGGCGCAGATCTCGTCGGCCAGCGGCTGGTTGGCGGTCCCGCCGAAGATCTTGAACTTGTCGTCGCGGCGCGGCTTGGCGGGCTTGCGCTCCACCTTGGGCTGCGTCCCTTGCTGGCTCTTCTTCTCGGTCGTGGTTGCGACACTAGTAGCCATGGCGTCCCTCGCGGCTGCGGAAGTCGGTTCCTTCTCCAGCGTGCTGGGTTTGGTCTGCATTCGAACAGCTCTTAGCTCTTAGCCTCTAGCCTTTCGCCCTTCTGGGGGCTCGCCAGCAACCTGATCCCTCGCGCGGATCTCACTGGCAACTGGGTACTGAGTACGGGTACTGTCTTTCTGGCTGGGCGGCCAGGATTCGAACCTGGACTCAGTGCTCCAAAGGCACTTGACCTACCATTAGTCGACCGCCCAAAACCCAGTTCCTGGTTTCCAGTTTCTCGTTTCTAGTTGGGATCCGCCGACTAGAAACCAGAAACGAGAAACTAGAAACTCATCCGCAGCCAATACTCTGGTCGCGACAACAGCACGGTTCCCTGCGCCGGGATACCCTGCGCGGCCAGCTTCCGGGCCGCGCGCGCGGCCGCGGGCCGGCTGGCAAACAGGCCGTAGACCGCCGAGCCCGAGCCCGAGAGCGAAGCATAGCGCGCTCCCGCGCCCGCCAGGGCCTTCTTCACGACACCCAGTTCGGGATACTTAGGAAAGACGACACGTTCGAAGTCGTTTTCAATCCCGGCACGGACTAGGTCGAGAAGCAGGGCCTCGGCCCGGTTCCTGCTCCTACGGGCAGGAACACCGGTTGGGGTACCGCACAGCCACGCGAACGAGGCGCGGCAGAACTCTCTCATTCTATCGGAGGGCTCGGAAAGCGTCAATTTCGCGCCCCGCGCGGCGGCCATCTCGCGGTCCCAGTCGGCAAAGGCCTGCGCGGTCGAGACCCCGATCTCGGGCGTGGCCACGACGCAGGGGATGGGCGGCAGGTCCTCCAGCGGCAGGACCACCTCGCCCCGCCCTAGCCCCAGCACCGCCCCGCCCACCAGGAACAGCGGCAGGTCGGAACCGACCTCGGCGGCCAGGCGCAGGTGCTGAGCCGCAGTGAGCCGCTTCTTGAGCGCGCGCTCCAGGGCCACTAGAGTGGCCACCGCGTTGGAGGAAGCCGCGCCCAGCCCGCCCTGCACCGGCAGGCGCTTGTCGATGGTGATGGTCACGCGGGCGCGCGTCTTGAGCGCCTCCAGGGTCAGCCGGGCGATGCGGTGGCAGGTGTTGGATCCGTCGGTCGGGACTTGAGGATGGGTGCAGCGAATCTCGATGCCCGTGCCCTTCCCCACCTCCACCGTCAGGCGGTCGTGCAGCGCCAGGGTTTGGTAGAGGGTGCGCAACTCGTGGAAGCCGTCCGGACGCCGCGGGCCGATCACCTGCCCGAGGTTGATCTTGGCGAAGCTGCGCAGGCGCACGGCCATGGGAGGGAAATTGTATCAGCGCGACGGCGCGGCGCTGCGCCGCGCCTAGCGAGACCTTGCTCCCTGCTTCATGA
>DATIWW010000027.1:0-3129 GCA_035519175.1 Terriglobales bacterium | reverse complement strand
GCGCAGGACATAGATGACCCAGGGGGCGATGCGGGTTTCGTTGACCCAGGCATAGGGCTCGTCGCCCGTCGCCAGGGGTTTGCTGGCGACCACCAGCTCCAGGCCGGCGCGGCGGTAGACCTCCCGGTACGCCTCATCCGCCCACACGATGTCTTCCACCGGCCTGCGGTCGGCAAAGTCCTTGGTGATGATCCTCACCGTGTCGCCGGAACGCGCGGACCGGTTCTCCGGGTAGTCCTGCGTCGAAAACGAAGCCCACTCATGAACGTAGATCTCAGGGGATGAAACCACGTTGATGAGGGCGCCGGAGGGGCGCAGCCGGGCCGCCAGGTCGCGGAACAGGCGCACCTTGAGGTCGGGCCCCGGAATGTTGTCGAAGGTGAAGACGGAGAGGACAAGATCGAAGATGGCGGGCTCGAGGACGCCCAGGCCATCCTCCTGGAGCAGGCGGTAATCGCCACCGGGATCCATTTCCCGAGCTTTGGCGATCATTTCCGAGGCGATGTCTACGCCGACCACGTCGAAGCCGAGGCGCCGCACGAAGCGGGTGGAGCGCCCCGTGCCGCAGCCGAAGTCGAGCGCCTTCGCCCCGGAGACGTGCGTGCGGATGATCTCCGGAAGGTCCCGGTAGGCCAGGTAGTAGGTGTTGGCAAACTCCAGGCGGGCGTACGCCTCAGCGCGAGAGGCGTCTTGATAGCAGTTGGAGAAAGCCATGGCCCTCCTCTCGGTGCAGTCCGGTCCCTGTGACTGCGATCTCAGTGCCGGGGGATGCGCACCAGCACCAGCTCCTCCACCGTGTGCTGGGCGCCCACGCGCAGCGCCACTCCCAGCATGGGATAGAAGCGGTAGGCGATCCAGGGGTCGACCAGGTTCTCCATGGTGGAGTCCTGGTCGGCGAGGACCTTGTCCACCTGTTCGGCACTCATGCCGACGCGCAGGGGGACGGCCTGGGAACCCATGCCTTGGCGGCGCACGAAGACCGGCGGCGCCTTGGGGCTCTCCAGAATGATGGCGAGCACGCGGGTGTCGTCGGCCAGGATGTCCAGCCCCTGGGCGGGGTAGCGCAGGCGGACGATGCCAGAGGCGGTAGAAAGCACTTCCCCGGGGCCGAGTGCGGCCTTCAGTTCGCTGAGCGGCTCTCCCAAGATCACGGTCTTGCCGCCCACCAGGTCCACGGAAGAGACTTCGCGCATCAGCGTCTGATAGTCGCTCTGCAGCTTCTCGCGCTCGGCGGGAGCGACGCCCATCTGGGTAGCCAGCTTGGCATAGCGATCGTAGGCCAGCGGCCACCACGCCGAAGAGGGACTGGTGACGCGCAAGTAATCCTGCAGGTTCTTGAGGGCAGCGCTACGCGACTCTTGGTCCGCCTCCTCCGCCAGGAACATGCTCTGGTTGTAGAGCACGGCGGTGGCTTCCAGCAGCCCCGGAACACCGAAGGAGAGGGGCTGGTCGCCCAGGATCTTGTTGGCGGCCTGCAGCATCTTGGCGGAATCCTCGGCGCGGCCGGCGGCGGCGTAGGCCACAGCCAGGTTGTTGATGGCAGCGGCGGCCGAGGCCTGGTCTACCGACTGGTCGGCTTGCGACTGCAGGATCCTGCGGGCCTCCTCCAGGTAGCGCAGGGCGGCGGCCGGGTCGCTGCCCGCGGGCCGCACCAGGTAGGCGGTTCCCAGGTTGGCCTTCACCAGCGCCTGGTTGGGATTCAGCCGGTCGGCCTCCTGCAGGGCTTCGACGGCCTTGGACCATTTCTCCGTATCGATGCCGCGCACCTTGGCGGCCAGCCAAGTGGGGCGGCGGTAGAAACCGCCGGCCACGATCTGCCCGATGCCGAAGCGGCGCAAGTCCTCGGGCTGGAGGGCGTCAGCGTACTGCATGAAGAGGGCGTAGCCGAGGTTGGCCCAGGCCTCATCGGCCTGGGGGAATTCTCTGATCACGGTGCGAAAGCAGCGCTCGGCCAACGGATAGTCCTCGGTGGTGAGGAAGTACACGCCGTCGTCGAAAGCGGCCATGGCGCGCCAGAGCGAAGCCTGGGCGGTGTCGAGCCGCGCCAGCCGCTCCTTGATGGCGGGGTGGTCGGAAGCCAGCGATTCGAACGAGGAGTAGGCGTGCATGTCGTCGAGGACCTGGAAGGCGCGCAGGCCGGAGCGCGGCGAGAAGCCGACCGCCACCATGAGCTCGAAGCCCTTGGAGTCGGCGGCTTCTTCCTTCTCGCGGGTGTAGGCCAGGGCGGCGAAAACCGTCGTCTGGGACGGGCGCGAGCAGGGAGTGTGGTGCAGCAGCAGGTGGCCCAACTCGTGGCCGAGGATCATGGCGGCGCGGTCGGGGTCGCCTTGGACCACATCCTCGAGCAGAGCCGGAGTGAGGTTGATCTCCGGGACGCAGTTCTGGGCGGAGGCGTAGGCGTTGTACTTGGACTGCTCGATGAGGTGGGCGTCCTTCTGGGCGTCGAGGATGTGGATCCGGGGCGGCCAAGAAGCATAGCCGGAGGAGCCGGGCGCGACCTGGGCAGCGGCCAGCAGGCGCGAGAAGACCCGGTCCAGCATGGCGTTGCCGCTCTCTTGCGGGACCTGGGAGAGGCGGCGGGGATGCTCCTGCGCAGCGGCTGGAAGGGCATGGCCCAGCCCCAGCAGGAACAAGGCCAGCAGGATGTAAGTGCGGGCACGTGCGTTCATGGTTCCTCGTGTCTCCTCATAGCCTGCTATTTCTCGCTCTTGAGCGAGATCCGTTGAATGGACCAGGAGGTCGGCGTCTCCTCGGAGGCAAAGCCGCGAGTGTGGTCGCCCACGCGCCGCAGCAGGGCGTCCAGGGGATTGGCGGGCCCGGCGTGAAAGCTACGCGTGCGAACGCCGCGGGCCTCGAAGACGCTGGGGTCGGGCACTTGCTCCTCGGTGGTCAGCAACACATAGGAGTCCACACCGAAGGGCGGCGTGACATGGATCTCACCCCCAGGAAGGAGGATCTGGGCGAGGTACTTGTCCTCGCCGGCGACCTTCACCGGGAGCTGATTGCCGACGTTGCCTTGGGTGATGGGGGGGAAGAGCAGCTTGCTGTTGCCGTAGCTGTCGATGCCGAAGACGTAGACCCAGCGCTGGGTGATCGCCCCGGCGGCGCGGCTGGGATCGGTCATCTCCA
>DATIWW010000026.1:0-2206 GCA_035519175.1 Terriglobales bacterium | reverse complement strand
TTGACCCGGGAGGCCTGGCGCGCGGGGGGTCCACAGGTGATCATGCAGGAGATGATCATCTGTGGACCCCGCGCAAGGCCAAGAAGAAAAGACGGTTGCGTCGCCGCAGACCACAGATGAACAGCGCGGCAAAGCCGCCGTAAGAAAGATCTTGAACAGGGTGCTCCTTCTTGGGACATGGGGAAGTGCTACCAACCCCCGGACCAAGAAGGGGACACCCATGCAGCGTTTTCTACAGCGCCTGGCCCTCCTCGTCGCCGGCACCCTATCCGGCTTCGACCGCCTCGTCTTCCGCGGCAAGCTCTGCCCGCTGTACAGCCCCGACGGCATGAACTGCCTGCTCAGCGCCAACCGCGTCCCGGTCAAGGAGTTCAAGCGCTATGCCGCCGAGGTGACTGACCAAGTGGTCGCCGCCTCCGCGGTGGCCGACGCCCGCGCCCGCGAGCGCTTCCGCTACCTCAAGTCCAGCCGGATCGACAAGGAGGCCGTGGCGCGGGAGTTCGCGGCCCAGCACCGCGTCCGCAGCGGGTTGGTCTGCGTCCTGCAGTGCGTGGAGCCCGGCTGGACCTTCGACCTGGCGCGGACCCCGGAGGGCTGGCCCACCGTGCGCGGCGAGCCGGGCAAGTGCTCGTTCCTGTACCACTACTACGTCCACCCCGAGTTCGGCTGGCTGTACGTCCGGTTGCAGACCTGGTTCCCCTTCGAGATCCAGGTCGGCCTCAACGGCCGCGAGTGGCTGGCCAGGCAAATGGACCGGGCGAAACTGCGCTACGTCCGCGACGACAACAAGTTCCTCTGGGTGCAGGACTGGGCGCGGGCGCAGCGGCTGCTCGACGCGCAGCTACAGACCGATTGGGTGCGGCAACTCGACGCCTTGCAAGAGCAGGTCCACCCCTTGCACCCGGGGCACCTCGGGCGGATGCCCCTGAAGTACAACTGGACGGCGTTCCAGAGCGCGTGGGCCACCGACGTCGCCTTCCGCCGCCAGGAGGACCTGGAGCCGTGGTTCGACCGCTGGCTGCGTCAGGGGATGCTCACCTATGACCACAGCGACGTGCTCCGCTTCTTCGGCCGCTCCCCGGCGGTCTACCGCAAGGGCCGCACGCGCATCGAGACCAGCGTGCACGCCCACTACGAGGGCAAGCGCATCAAGCACTGGCTGGGGGGCAACTCGCTGAAGCAGTACACCCAGGCCAACGTGCTCCGCACCGAGACGACCATCAACAAGCCCGAGGAGTTGCAGGACCTGCGCCCGCCGGCCGACGACCCCGCCGGGCCGGTGGCGCGGCGGCCGATGCGGCGGAGCGTGCTGGACCTGCCGGCGCGGGCCGCGGCCTGCCAGGAGGTCAACGCGCGCTACCTGGAGGCCTTGGCCGCCACCGCCGAGACCCGGGCGCTGGCCGAGTTGGCCGAGCCGCTGACGCGGCGGGCGCCCGCGCCGGGGGGCCGCGGGGGCGCGGCGGCCCGGTACGTGCGCGGCTTGAACCCGTTGGCGGCGGACGACGCCGCGCTGCTGGCGGTGATCAGCGAGCCGCGGTGGATGATCCACGGGCTGCGCAACCGCGACCTGGTGGCGGCGCTGTACCCGACGGCGACGGACGACTCCCAGGAACGGCGGCGCCGCTCGGCCCGGGTGACCCGCCTGCTCCGGATCCTGCGCGGGCACGGCTTGCTGGAGAAGGTCCCGGGCACGCACCGCTACCAGGTCGGGCCCGAGGCACGGACCAAGATCCAGGCGCTGCTGGCGTGCCGCAACGCCAACCCGGATAAACTGATAACGAACGCGGCCTGACCGAGGATTCTTCGCACGCCGCGAAGATTCTTGGCTATAGAACCACAGCGCGGCAAAGCCGCCGTCAGAAAGATCTTGAACAGGGTGCTCCTTCTTGGGACATGGGGAAAGCTCTACCTATCCCCTGAACCAAGAAGGGAACACCCATGCACCGTTTTTTACAGCGTCTGGCCCTGCTTGTCGCCGGCACGTTGTCCGGCTTCGACCGCCTCGTCTTCAAGGGCAAACTCTGCCCGCTGTACAGCCCCGACGGGATGAACTGCCTGCTCAGCGCCAACCACGTCCCGGCCAAGGAGTTCAAGCGCTATGCCGCTGGCGTGACCGACCAGGTCATCGCCGCGTCTGCGGTGGCCCAAGCCCGCGCCCGCGACTGCTTCCGCTACCTCCGCTCCAGCAAGGTCGACAAGGACGCCG
>DATIWW010000025.1:0-7186 GCA_035519175.1 Terriglobales bacterium | reverse complement strand
CAGGGCCCGCCCGAGCAGGTCGCCAAGTGCAAGAGGTCCTACACCGGCCAGGCTCTGGCCGCGTGCTACGGCAGGAGTTAGGAGTCGGGGGTCAGGAGTTGGCAGGTTTCAGATCACCCGATCACCCGATCACCCGATTCGTGTAAAGTCATTGACGTGTCGCTACCGCCGCAGATGGTCCAGCCACCCCTCGAGCCTTCCGCTCCCCCTCCCCATCCCTCCGCTGAGAACCCCCTCTGGAACGGCTGGGACATCGTGCTGCTGCTGGCCGCCGCCTTCTTCCTTCTCTTCTTCGTCGGCGGGATGGTCTTTGGCGTGGCCGCCCATCTCTATGGCGGCTCGGTGACGCCCGCCGAACTCAGCCGTGACCCCAGGGTCCTGGTCCCGGCCCAGGCCCTGAGTTATGTCGCCTTGCTGTTCTTCATGGCCGTGCTGGTGCGGCTGCGCTACCGCGCCCGCTTCTTCCAGACCATCTGCTGGCGCTGGCCCGCCGGCGCCGGCGGGCTCAAGTTCGTGGCCGGCGGGATCCTGCTGGCGGGCGTCATCCAGGCGCTCTCCTACCTCTTCCCCATGCCTCCTTCCCTGCCCATCGACAAGTACTTCCGCGACGCCACCTCCGCCTGGCTGCTGGCCGGCTTCGGCATCCTGGTGGCGCCGCTGGTGGAGGAACTCTTCTACCGAGGCTTTCTCTACCCGGTTCTGGCCCGCCCCCTGGGGACCTTCGGGGCGGTGGTGCTGACCTCCATCCCTTTCGCCCTGATGCACGCCTCACAACTGGCTTCGGCTTGGGCGCCGCTGTTCATGCTCTTCCTGGTCAGCGTGGCCCTCACCCTCACCCGCGCCAAGAGCGGCTCGGTGGCCGCCAGCGTGCTCATGCACATGGCCTACAACACCACTTTGTTCACCATGCTCTTCCTCGCCACCGACCACTTCCGGCACCTGGAAAAAGCGCTCTGACGTCTGACGTCCGACGTCTGACGTCTCTGCCCGTGCTATCGTATTTCTTCCGACCATGCCTGATTCGCGCCACCAGTTGCTCGCCATGCTCGCCCGGCTCTCCTTCCGCCTGGGCGAGTTCAAGCTCTCTTCCGGCGCGACCAGCGACTACTACGTGGACTGCCGTACCACCACCTTGGACGCCGAGGGCGCGCGCCTCACCGGCCGCGTCTTCTCCGACGAGATCCGCCGGCAGGGCTGGAGGCCCGAGGCCATCGGCGGCATGACCCTGGGCGCCGACCCCATCGTGGTCGCCGTCGCCCTGCTCAGCGCCCAGCAGACCCAGACCCGCGCCCCTGCTCGCCCCAAGTCCGTCGACACGGCTGAATTCCTCGTCCACGGCTTCCTGGTGCGCAAGGCGGAGAAGACGCACGGCACCGGCCGCCAGATCGAGGGCTTCCAGCGCCAGGGCGCCAAGGTGGTGGTCGTGGACGACGTCTGCACCACCGGCTCTTCCACCATCCAGGCCATCGAAGCGGCGCGCGCCGCCGGCATGGAGGTCGTCGGCGTGATGTGCCTGGTGGAGCGCGAGGAAGCGGGCGGCCGCGCCGCGGTGGAGAAGGCCGCCGCCCCCGCCAAGTTCATCTCCCTCTTCACCGCCGCCGAGGTGCGCAAGGAACACCTGAAGCAGCCGCCGCAGCCCGCCTTCGCGGTCAGCGCGGTCTGCGAGATCTGCGGCCGCCCCGCCGTCACCAACATGCCCGGCAACCGCTGCGAGGCCCACAGACCTTGACGGCCTACGACCGAGGACCGACGACCGACGACCTATGATCAAGACCGTAGAGTGGACCGAGAACGGCGTGCGCCTCATCGACCAGACCAAGCTGCCCACTGAGGAGACCTACGTCCTCTGCACCACCTACGAAGAGGTGGCCGAGGCCATCCGCAAGATGACGGTGCGGGGCGCGCCCGCCATCGGCGTGGCCGCGGCCATGGGCATCGCTCTGGGCCTGCGCGACGCCGACGGCGACCACGTCGCCGAACTGCGCCGCCGCTTCGACGAGATCTGCGAGACCATGGGCGCCACCCGCCCCACCGCCGTCAACCTCTTCTGGGCCATCCGCCGCATGCAGGAGAAGTTCGAGGCCTCGTCCGAGCTGCCGCCGGCCCAGCTTCGCCAGGCGCTCATCCAGGAAGCCCAGCGTATCTACGTGGAGGACCTGGCGCTCAACGAGGCCTTGGCGCGCCACGGCGCGGCGCTGCTGCCCGCCTCCGGCAGCGTGCTCACCCACTGCAACGCCGGCGCCCTGGCCACCGCCGGCGGCTATGGCACCGCCCTGGGCGTGATCCGCGCCGCCATCGAGAGCGGCAAGAAGCTGCACGTTTACGCCGACGAGACCCGCCCCTTCCTCCAGGGCTCGCGCCTCACCGCCTGGGAGTTGCAGAAGGACGGCATCCCCACCACCGTCATCAGCGACAACATGGCCGGCGCGCTGATGGCCCAGGGTAAGATCGGCGCCGTGGTGGTGGGCGCCGACCGCATCGCCGCCAACGGCGACACCGCCAACAAGATCGGCACCTACAGCGTCGCCGTGCTGGCCAAGGAGCATGGCATCCCCTTCTACGTGGCCGCGCCTTTCTCCTCCATCGATCTCGAGACCCCCGACGGCTCCAAGATCCCCATCGAGCAGCGCGCCGCGCGTGAGGTCACCCACGTGGGAGCGACCCGCATCGCTCCTGAGAACGTGAAGGTGGAGAACCCCGCCTTCGACGTCACCCCGGCCAAGTACATCGCCGCCATCATCACCGAGCGCGGCGTCGCCCGGCCCCCGTTTTCCGACTCGCTGAAGCGTCTGTCGGCGTCACCCTGAGGCGCTTTAGCGCCGAAGGATCTCGCGCGCACCGCCGACGCCCTCAGGGAGTTGCGATCCCAAGCCAGCGAAGGACCCCTATAGCGTTCCAGTTTCGGTGTCCTCGGCCCGCCTGTCCACTTGGTGTAGAATGCCCCCACTTCGAGTGCTCCGAAAAGGACCTGTCAGGAGATTACCCCATGAAGCGCTTGGCCTGTGCCCTGTTGGTGCTGTCGCTCTGCGCCTGGACCGCCGCCCAGCATCACCCCGCGGCCGGCTCGCACCCGGTGACCATGATGACCGGTTACGGAAACCTTCATCATCCCGTCACCACCTCCAGCGCGGAAGCGCAGCAGTTCTTCGACCAGGGCCTGCGCCAGATCTACGCCTTCAACCACGACGAGGCTGCGCGCTCCTTCCAGCACGCCGCCGAACTCGATCCCAGGATGGCCATGGCGTACTGGGGCATCGCCGAGGCCGTGGGTCCCAACTACAACGATCCCGCCGACGTCGACCGCTTCCTGAAGGCGCACAGTGCCATCCAGAAGGCGCAGGAGTTGGCCGCCGGCGCCTCGCCCAGCGAGCGCGCCTACATCGCCGCCATGGCCAAGCGCTTCCCTCCCGTCCCCGGCTCCGACCTGCACCAGGCCGCCGAGGCCTACCACGACGCCATGCGCGAGCTCGTCCGCCAGTTCCCCGATGACCTGGACGCCGCCACCCTCTTCGCCGAGTCCGGCATGAACCTGCATCCCTGGGGCCTGTGGCATCCCGACGGCACCCCGCAGGTCGGCACCGACGAAATCGTCGCCACCCTGGAGTCGGTGCTCAAGCGCGATCCCAATCACATGGGCGCGATCCACTACTACATCCACACCGTCGAGGCCTCGCCGCATCCCGAGCGCGCGCTGGCCTACGCTGACCGCTTGGCGGCGCTGGCGCCCGCCGCCGGACACCTGGTGCACATGCCGGCGCACGTCTACATCCGCACCGGCGACTGGGCCGCCGCCATCGCCACCAACCAGAAGGCCGCTGCCGCCGATCGCGCCTACATCCAGGCCAGCGGGGCGCAGGGCATCTATCCCGCCATGTACTACAGCCACAACCTGCACTTCATCGCCACCTGCGCCAGCATGGACGGCGACTACGCCGAGGCCCGCCAGGCCGCCGACCTGCTCACCGCCCACGTCGGGCCCATGGTCAAGGCCATGCCTCCGCTGGAAGGCTTCATGACCGTGCCGCTCTCCGTGGACATCCGCTTCCACCAGTGGGAGCGCATCCTGGCCTCGCCCGCGCCCGATCCCGCCATGAAGACCACCGTCGTCTTCTGGCACTTCGCCCGTGGCCTGGCCTTCGCCGGCCAGGGCAAGCTGGCCGAGGCCGAGGCCGAACACAGGATCGTGGCCGACGCCCAGGCCGCTGTCCCGCCCGACCTCATCTTCGCCATGCCGGTCAACAACAAGGCCAAGGACATCCTGAAGATCGCGGCCGACGTCCTGGGCGCCAAGATCGCCGTCGCCCGCCACGATCCCGCTGCGGCCGTTCCCCTGCTCCGCGACGCCGTGGCGGTCCAGGATTCGCTCAACTACGGCGAGCCTCCCGATTGGTTCTTCCCCGTCCGCGAATCCCTGGGCGCGGCCCTGCTGCTGCAGGGCGACTCCGCCGCCGCCGAGAAGGTCTTCCGCGAGGACCTGGACCGCAATCCGCGTAACCCGCGCTCCCTGTTCGGCCTGCGCGAGGCCCTCAAGGCCCAGCACCGCGACTACGACGCCCAGTTCGTCGACCGCCAGTTCCAGGCCGCCTGGAAGGGCGCCGCGCTCAAGCTGGAAGACCTGACGTAAGCGGAAACGCAAACCGCAAGCTCAAGGAAGGTGCTCGCTGAGCGCCGGGAGGACATGACTTCGGTCATGCCGTTTGCCGGCGCTGCGCAGGATCGCGCCCGAGCGGCCGGACGCGGGCGCGCGGAACCTCGGCGCCATCTTGCTCGTAGAATAGAAGAGAAGACCTGTGGAGGGCTTATGGCGACCTTCCTGCTTTGGCTGATCCTGCTCGTTTTCTGCTGGCCGCTGGCGCTGCTGGCGCTCGTGCTTTATCCCATCGTGTGGGTGCTGCTGTTGCCCTTCCGCCTGCTGGGCATCGTGGTGAAGGGAGTCTTCGAGTTCCTGGAGGCCATCATCCTGCTGCCCGCACGCGTGCTGGGCGGCCCGCGCCTCTTCCGCGCCTGAATTTGGCTGACGTCTGACGTCCGACGTCCGACGTCTAGCTCTCCATCACCTTCAGCTTCGGACTGACGACCAGGCGCGCCTCCGTCGCCTTCTGCACCTCTTCCGCCGTCAGCCCGGGCGCGACCTCCTCCAGGAGCAGCCCCTCGGGCGTCACCCGGATCCACGCCATCTCGGTGGCGATGGTGTCCACCACCTTCACCCCGGTCAGCGGCAGCGTGCACTTTTTCAGGATCTTGGGCGCGCCCTCGCGCGTGGTGTGCTCCATGGCGATGATCACGCGCCGCGCGCCCGCCACCAGGTCCATGGCCCCGCCCATGCCTTTGACCATCTTGCCCGGGATCATCCAGTTGGCCAGGTTGCCCTGCTCGTCCACCTCCATGGCCCCGAGCACGCTCAGGTCGACGTGCCCGCCGCGGATCATGGCGAACGACTCCGCGCTGGAGAAATACGAGGTGCCGGCGATCTCCGTCACCGTCTCCTTCCCCGCATTGATGAGGTCAGCGTCCTCCTGGCCCTCCAGCGGGTAGGGCCCGAGGCCCAGCATGCCGTTCTCGCTCTGCAGGACCACGTCCATGCCCTGGGGCACCCAGTTGGCCACCAGGGTGGGCATGCCGATGCCGAGGTTGACGTAGTAGCCGTCGCGCAATTCGCGCGCCACCCGCCGCACGATGCGGTCGCGCTTCTCGGTGTCCTTCTGCTTGCCGATATTCGGCGCCATCGCCATGTCAACCCTCGATTACTCAATTACCCGATTACTCAATTGCTCAATTCCCCTACCAGGCCGCTTCCGTCCTGCGAAACTCCGTCACCGCCCGCTCCAGTTCTTCCTGCGAGACGCCCCCGTCCGCCTGCGACTGCTTCTTGTACTTCCACGCCACCGCCAACAATTCGCCATAGGCGTCGTTGATGCCACCCATGGCGTGGTCGTAGGCCGGGGCCAGGACTGCGATCTCCGCCGCCAGATCGCCCAGCGTGAATTGTCCTTCTTCGTACATGCGCAGGTAGCGCAACACGCTGGTCCTGACTTCCTCGGCGGTGCTGTCGGGTGCAGGCATGATTTCAGTCGTTGGTCGTTAGTCGTTGGTCGTTGGCCATGCTCTCTCGGTACTCGGTGTTAGGTACTCTTCCTGACCGTCCGCTTCTCGATCCGCTTCTCGTAGTTGGTCCCCTGGAAGATGCGCTTCACGTAGATGGAGGGCACGTGCACCTGGTCGGGTTCGATCTCGCCCACCTCCACCAGGTGCTCGACCTCGGCGATGGTCACGCGCGCCGCCGTCGCCATCATGGGATTGAAGTTGCGCGCCGTCTTGCGGAAGACCAGGTTGCCCCACCTATCGCCCTTCCACGCCTTGATGAGCGCGAAGTCGGCGTGCAGCGCACGCTCCAGCACGTAGGCGCGGCCCTCGAACTCGCGCGTCTCCTTGCCCTCGGCGATCACCGTACCGAAGCCGGTAGGAGTGTAGAATGCGGGGATGCCGGCGCCGCCCGCGCGGATGCGCTCCGCCAGCGTGCCCTGCGGGTTCAGTTCCAGCTCCAGCTCCCCGCTCAGCACCATCTGCTCGAACATCTTGTTCTCGCCCACGTAGCTGCCGACATGTTTGCGGACCTGCCGGTTCTTGAGCAGCGTGCCCAGGCCAAACTCGTCGACCCCGGCGTTGTTGGAGACGGTGACCAGGTCCTTCACGCCCTTGCGCGCCAGCGCCGCGATCAGGTTCTCCGGGACGCCGCACAGCCCGAAGCCCCCCACCATCAGTACCGCGCCATCCTGGATGTCGCGGATAGCTTCGTCGGCGTTGGCCACGACTTTGTTCATGGCCTTGGATTCTAATCGCCGGGCGCGCATGGGGCAAAGGGACAGTCAGCCCCGAGCGCTTGCTCCGGTCCCCCGGTCGCGGCACAATACGCCTTCCCATGCCCGCCGCCACCTGCCCGCTCTGCAGCCTGCCCCTGGGGGTCTCCGAGAAGATCCTCTACAACCACCGCGTCTGCGGGAAGTGCCACCAGGACTTCGCCTTGCTCCGGGTGCTGGCCAACTTCCTCGACCAGATGCTGATCTCGTTCGCAGGCTTCATCCTGGGCTTCCTCATCCTCTTCGTGGCGGTGCTGCTGGGCGCCGCGGCCGGCGCCGCCTCCGGCAATCAGGACTTCGGGGGCCGTCTCGCCGTCTTCGTGTGGGTC
>DATIWW010000024.1:0-6058 GCA_035519175.1 Terriglobales bacterium | reverse complement strand
CTTCGTCTGCGGGCGGCCGACGGAGCGCTGCACTTTCAGCCTGCAGGTTCCGCGCTCGCTCTCGGGCCTCTGCGGGTAAGATTGCCGGGATGGGCCTCGCCCGCGGTCGAAGCCAGGGTCTCTGCCGCGGAAGGCGGCGGGGAGCGCCTGGCCGTCCAGGTGAAGGTGACGGCTCCGCTGGCGGGCACGCTGCTCCAGTACCAAGGCTGCCTGGAAAGGAAGGAAGCCCGGCCATGACCACGGCCCTCTACCTGCTGGTCGCGATGGCGCTGCTGGGAGCGGCCGACACCCTCTACTTTCACGAGTGGCGGGCGCGGCTTCCCGGCCTGGGCCGGCGCGCGGGCTCGGAGCTCCGCCTGCATGCCTTCCGCGACTTCGTCTACGCCATCCTCTTCAGCACGCTGCCCTGGATAGTCTGGCAGGGCGCGTGGGCCGCGGCGCTGGCCGCCCTGCTGCTCACCGAGGTCGTGCTCACGCTCTGGGACTTCGTGGTGGAGGACTGGATCCGCAAGCCCCTGGGCGGCGTCTACCCGGGAGAGCGGGTGATGCACGCCGTCATGGGCATCGTCTACGGGGCGATGCTGGCCTTCCTGCTGCCCACGCTGTGGACGTGGTGGAGTGCGCCCGCCCGGCTGGCGGTGGCGCCCGCGCCGGTCCTGCCCCTGGTGCGCTGGTTCATGCTGCTGATGGCGGCGGGAGTCTTTCTCTCCGGGGTGCGCGACCTGTGCGCCTCCTGCGAGGTGCCGGGCAGCGCCTGGCCCTGGGGCCGCGGCTCCTCTCACACGGCGGTGTGAACCGCGTCACTGCATTTCCGCTCGGGCTTTGCCGAGAATCATGACTGGGAAGCATGGGAGGATCCGTTGGGGGAGTCCTCCCGTCCCTCGGCTTCCCGCAGGAGGCTCCAACCCATGAAGCTTCATACCGCCACCCGCAACGTCGGCGATGTGGCCGTGGTGGACTGCCGCGGACGGATCATCTTCGGGGACGAGACCGCGGAGTTGCGCCAACTGGTGAGGAACCTGATCGGCCTGTCGCCCCGCATCGTCCTCGACCTGACCCAGGTCGACCACATCGACAGCAACGGCATCGGCACGCTGGTAGGCCTGCATGTCGCGGCGAGAAACGCGCATGGAGTCATCAAGCTGGTCGGCCTGGTGGCCAACGTCAAGAATGTGATGGACACGACGCGGGTGGGCACCATCTTCGAGACCTACAACACGGTCGAGGAGGCGGTCGCCAGCTTTGCCGCGCCGGCGGCCAAGGCCAGCTAAGCTCTCAGCGCTTCAGCTTGGCCATCTGAGCGTCGTCGTCGGGCAGGAAGTAGCCCACCACGATGCCCATGGCGCCCTGGGGAATGGCCTGCCCCGTGGGGTTCTCGTACTTCGCGGAGACGGTCAGCACCTGTCCCTGCGCCAGGGGATAGCCGCCGCGGTCGAAGAAGAGCTTGATGGGCGTGGAGAGCAGGCGGCCCTGCTTGTCGGTGGTGGCGGGCAGGTCGGCGATCGTGTTCTGGCTGCTGTCGTCGGCCAGGGTGAGGCCCTTGCCGTAGTCGTGCAGGTGGCCTCCTACCCCCAAGAGTTTTCCGGAGAAGCTCAAGGTGAAGCTGCCGGTGTGGACGTTCACGCCCGGCGGCAGGTCGTAGGCGGAGTCGCCGCACGCCTGCACGTCGAACCAGGCGGGATAGACGCTGGCCAGTTGCGCCTCGGCCGCCGTCTTGTACTCCACCTTCACCTCCAGGTACGCGGCGGGATAGCTGGTGTCGGTGGGATTGTGGAACATGCTGGTGATCCGGATCCGGTCGCCGGGATGCACGCGATAGCCGACCCCGGGCTGCGCCGGCCAGTCGTTCATCTCGCTGCCCGCGCCGAAGATGTGCTCCAGCTTGTTGGGGCAGAGGAAGTCGGAGCGCCCGGTGTTCCAGAAGGCCACATGGTGCAGCATGCGCCCGGGCAGGGTCGTGCCGGCGGCGTCCACCAGCCGGGGATGGTAGGCGGTGAGCCAGCCCTCGAAGGGGATCTCCAGGATCATGGGTGCGGGCTGCGCCACCGCCATGTGGCCGGCGTGGGCGGGCAGGTCCAGCGGGCCCACCCGCACGGTCAGGACCTCGCTGCCGGCGTCGTCGATCACTTCCAGGTGGGCGGTGGTGGAGACCGGCATGGCCATGGGGTGGTGCTGGGCGGCGGCGCTCCCGGCCAGCAACGTCACGGCGAGAAGGAGGATGGCGGAGTTCTTCATGGGGACCTCAGGAAGCAGGCGCGCGCTTCAGCGTCTGCCTTGCAGGATGGTGAGGATCTCCTTGAGTCCCTGGCGCACGTGCTTCAGGCCGTCGCGCGTGGCTGGGGCGGGGGCAAAGGGCAGGGCGGGCTGCAGCTTGCTGCCCTTGATCTCGGAGCGCAAATGCTGGCGCGCGCCCGCGATGGTGAAGCCTTCCTCGTAAAGCAGGCGCTTGATGCGCAGAGCGTTCTCCACCTCGCGGCGGCGGTACATGCGCTGCCCGGTGTCGCTCTTGCCGGGGCGCAGTTGCGGAAACTCCGTCTCCCAGAAGCGCAGCACATAGGCGGGCAGGCGGCACAGCCGCGCCACCTCCCCGATACGGAAGTAGAGCTTGTCGGGGATGACGACCTCGCCGGTCTTCTTCGCGGAAGCTGGTTTGCGGCGGCTCATGCCCAGGGTCTGCAGAAGGGCGCAGCGCGATAGTACGGCGGGACCCGGCGAGCGTCAATAGCGGGCAAGCAAAAGGCCCCCGCGGTTGGCGGGGGCCGGTCTCGGCGAGGACTGGCCTCGCCTAGTGCTTCTTCTTCTTCGCCTTTTTCTTTTTCATCATGAGCGTTTCCTCCGTTTGGATTCTGCTTCTCCCTTGTGCGACCTCACCCCATGCCGGGGACTTCGTGAGATCGTAGTCACGATATTGCGGTGGTGGTGCGGGCGTGTCAATCGCTATTTGAGCGCGCGAAGTGCCAGAAGGGTTTCGGCCTCGCGGGCTGTTGCGTGACGCCGCGATGTCGTACACTCGTGGGCCGCGACCGGAGAGACCATGCGCCGCGACCCCGTCGAGCTCGAGATCTTCAAGAACATCTTCCACTCCATCGCCGAGGAGATGGGGGCGGCGCTGCGCCGCACCGCCTTCTCCTCCAATATCAAGGAGCGGCGCGACTACTCCTGCGCGGTCTTCGACGCGGCCGGCGAGGTGATCGCCATGGGCGACCACATGCCGGTGCACCTGGGCTCCATGCCCATGTCGGTGCGCGCCGCCATCGAGCGCCTGCGCCTGGAGCCCGGCGATGTGGCCATGCTCAACGATCCCTTCTGCGGCGGCACCCACCTCCCCGATATCACCCTGGTGGCGCCGGTGTTCTTCACGCCCGGCCGAGGGCGGCTGGGCCACACGGGCACTCCGGATTTCTACGTGGCCGCGCGCGCCCATCACGCCGACGTGGGCGGCGCTTACGCCGGCTCCATGGGACTGTGCCGCGAGATCTACCAGGAGGGCGTATGCATCCCGCCGGTGAAGCTGATGCGCGCGGGCAAGATGGTGCCCGATGTCCTGGCGCTCTTGCTCAATAACGTGCGCACGCCGCGGGAGCGCGAGGGCGACCTGGGGGCGCAGATCGCCGCCTGCCACACCGGCAGCGTCCGTCTCGGGGAGGTGGTCGCGCGCTACGGCCTGGCGCGCGTGCAGCGTGCCGCCCGCGGGTTGCTCGACTACTCGGAAGAGATGATGCGCGCCTTCCTGGCCGAGGTTCCACGTGGAACATACCGCGCCCTCGACTTTCTGGATGACGATGGCGTCAGCGACAAGCCGGTGCGCATCGCGGCGAGCATCACCTTTCACAAAGGCCGATCGAAGGTCCGCCCCCACACGGTCACGGTGGACTTCACCGGCAGCGACCCGCAGGTGGAGGGCTCGGTCAACGCAGTCGAAGCCATCACCTACTCGGCGTGCTTCTACGTCTTCCGCTGCCTGCTGGCGGAGGAGGTGCCGGCGACGGCGGGGCTGATGCGTCCCATCCGCGTGCTCGCGCCCGCGGGCACGGTAGTGAACGCGCGGCCGCCGGCGGCGGTGGCGGGGGGCAACGTGGAGACCTCACAGCGCATCGTGGACGTGCTGCTGCAGGCACTGGCCCAGGCGCTGCCCGCGCGCATCCTCGCGGGCTCTTCGGGGACGATGAACAACCTGACCATCGGCGGCATGGACCCGCGCACCGGCGAACCCTTCGCTTACTACGAGACCATCGCCGGAGGCCTGGGAGCGCGGCCCACCAAGCCCGGCGTCTCCGGCATCCATACCCACATGACCAACTCGCTGAACACGCCGGCGGAGGCGCTGGAGTACGCCTATCCCTTCCGCGTGCGGCGCTACTCGCTGCGACCGGGCTCGGGCGGCCGGGGGCGGCAGCGTGGCGGCGACGGCATCGTGCGCGAAGTGGAGGTGCTGACCGAGGCCGAGGTCACCCTCCTCTCCGACCGGCGCAAGCGCGGGCCCCGCGGCCTGGCGGGAGGACGGGACGGCGCGCCGGGCAAAACTATCGTGTTACGACATGATGGCCGGCAGGAAGTGTTGCCCAGCAAGGCCAGCGTGCGGCTCAAGCCGGGCGAGCGCGTGCGCGTGGAATCGCCCGGCGGGGGCGGATGGGGGAGGCCATGAGCGACGATGTAGGGCGCATCTACCTCGACGAAGTGCAGCGGCAGTTTCGCGGCAACAAGCGCCAGGCCGAGGCTGCCCTGGCGCAGTTGACGGACGAAGAGTTCTTCCGCGCGCCCGGCGATCCCGAGTCCAACAGCATCGCCGTCATCGTGAAGCACCTGGCCGGGAACATGCGCTCGCGCTTCACCGACTTCTTCACCACCGACCTGGAGAAGCCCTGGCGCCACCGCGACCAGGAGTTCGAGATGGTCGCCGGCGCCACCCGCCCGCAGCTCATGCAGGCCTGGGAGGCGGGGTGGAAGACGGTCTTCGAGGCGGTGGGCGCGCTCGCGCCCGCCGACCTGGCGCGCACGGTGACGGTGCGGGGTGAGAGCTACACCGCGCTGCAGGCCATCAACCGCCAGCTCGCCCACTACGCCCATCACATCGGGCAGATCCTTTTTTGGGCGAAGCACATGAAGGGCGCGGCGTGGAAGACGCTGAGCATCCCGCGGGGGATGTCGGAGACGCCGGGGGCGCTGGCCGCCGAGAAGAGATGGGCGAAGTCGGACGACAAGGAGGCGCAGAAGTAGCGCGCTAGCGGGCGCGGCCGTAGTAGCGGTAGTGCCCGGTGATCTTCCAGGCGAAGAGCACGTCTTCCATCTTGGGTCCCTCGCCCACGTTGTGCACGACCAGGTGACGGTCGCCGAACGAGGTTTTGCGGTCCACCACCATGCCGATGTGGGGCACGCCCCCGCCCAGGTCCCAGGTGACGATGTCGCCCGGCCGATAATCCTCGGCCCTGGCAGTGGCGGGCAGGCTCTGGCCGTGGCGGGCGAAGAAGACCGCGAGGTTGGGCACGCGGCGATGGTCGATGTTGCTGTCCGGGCGGCTCAGGCCCCACTTGTGCGGGTAGGCGCCGAAGTGGGCGAGCATGTCCTGGTGGACCTCCTTCTGCAGGTCCACGCCCACGGCGCGGTAGATGCGTATGATCTCGTCGGTGCAGGCGCCGACGTCTGCGGGGACGTCGCCGCCGGGGTAGGGGATGCGGCGGTAGCTCGAGTCGTAGCGGACCTGGTGCTGCGGGCGCTCATCCGCAGCCGCCACCAGCCGGGCGACGAAGTCGGCGTGCGCGGCGGGGGGCGGCGGCGACTGCGCCGGAAGAATCCCGGCGAGCAGGAAGAGGGCCGCGGCCAGAGGCGAGCGCTTCACGGCAGCCTCATTCTAGCTTGTGACCGCGGTCACCGAGGCCGCCCGCGCCGCGGGTGCTAGAATTGAGTGCTTTTTCGGGGTCTACTCTGCACTTATAAGGTGGTCGCAATGGCTCAGACCATGCTGGCGGTAGTGAAGCCCAAGGCGGCAGCGGGCATCGAGATCCGCGACGTGGCCATCCCCAAGTTCGGGCGGCAGGACGTGCTGGTGAAGGTGAAGGTG
>DATIWW010000023.1:0-6226 GCA_035519175.1 Terriglobales bacterium | reverse complement strand
CCCACAGCACCAGGTCCCCGATGCGTTCCAGGTCGATGATGAGCTTCAAAGACGCCAGGATCTCGCGGGCGTCCTGCTCCGAAACCTGGGCGAGGGCGCGCGGAATCTCTTCGTCGATGGCGCGCTCGAGCTGGTCCAGTTCCTTCTCGCAGTCCTTGATGGCCAGGAAGGCCAGGCCGGAGGGCCGGACCAGGGCCTCGCGCAGGTTCCCGACCGCGTCCTTGGCGACCAGGAAGGCGCCCAATGCCATCTTCATCAGGCGATGCTGCGGCGAGCCCCGCCGGGCGGCGGCGATGCCTCCCCGGCGGCCGCGCGCGCCGTTGGAGGGCGCGGGGCGCAGAACGGATGCGGAGCGGCGAGCCGGGTCCATGCGCCCTCAGTCTATTCTTTGAATGTTACGGGAATATGAAATCGCCACCCCTCTTTCGGAGGGGCTGGAGCTCGACCTCGACCCTACTGCACGCGGAAGCGCTCGCGGATGAGCCGCTGCAGGCGCGGCCGGTAGAGGATATCGAAGGCCAATTCCTTGCCCGGGAACAGGGCCAGGGCGGCGCGGCGAGTGTCGGCGGCCAGTTGCGAGGCCTCCTCCAGGGTGAGGTTGGGGTCCTGGCCCAGCACCGACATCACCATGCTCATCATGATCTGCAGGCGGCGGAGCCTGCGATTCTCTTCTTCCCGCTCCGCCTGGCGGAAGGCGGGATGGTCGGCGCCTGTTTCCGGATTCTCCATGTTCGGCCCCTGGCGGCCTGCCCCGCCGCCCTCGCTTCGTCGGACCCGGGGCCGCTCGCGGGGCAGCCCCGGCCCTGCTCTCTTCGATGAGCTTCGCCGGGGAGGGGTTGCGTCCTCCCGGCGCGCCCGGCTACATGGGCGGGTGGATGTCGATCTGCTTGTTCCAATCCCACCAGGTCATGGTCATCCGGTCCATGAGCATGCGGTAGGGCATGTGGTCGCTCACGCCGACACAGACGTTGGTGGTCATGTCCTTGTCGCGGCCGGCGGCGGGATCGGCGGCCAGGGTGACGATGTACTCCTGGCAGGTATTGCCCTCCACCGTCTGCAGACTGCCCACCGTGATGCTGGCTTTCTTCAACTGATCGAAGACGTCGGAGACGCCCTTGCCGGAGGAGCCGCCCGAGCCGCCGCTGCTGCCCATGCCGCCGCCGGAGGCGCCGCCGGACGCGCTCTGGGCGCCCGGACACATGCCGATCCCCATCCCCGCATGCGTGGCGGGCATCTTCGTCCAGGTGCCCCCGATGCGCGCCCAGGAATCGTTGCCGATGTGCACGCTCTCGAAGCTCTGCCGGCCCATGCTGCTGGTCATGTGCTCCTTGTCGGGGCAGGAAACCTCCAGCAGGGTCTCGCCCTTGCCGCCCTCCATGGTCATGCGCTGGCGCCAGCTCTTGGCTTCGTGCATGTTGGCCCAGGCGCGGGCCAGCTCCACCACGGGCGCCGCCGCGCCTACCTTGGCTTCGATCTTCTCCTTCATCGAGGGCGTCGCCGTGCCCTCCTCCTTCTTGGAGCAGCCTGCCATGCCCAGCAACCACCCTGCCGCGACCGCCAATATCCAAACGCGCTTCATGGAACTCCTCGTGGACGAGAATTTCGGATGGATGCTCCCCCAGCCGTTTCCGGCATCATACACCCGATGGCAAGCACTCCCCGCTGCCCCGTGGAGCGCGCCCGGGTCGTGCCCTTGCGGTAGGATTAAGTGGAGAGTCACCCGGAAGAGCGTGCCGCGAAAGAAATCCACACCGCTAGAGGTGATGTTGCTGGAACGAGAGTTCTCTCGGCTGGTACTGGCGGTAGTGGAATCGTCGAAGATTGCGTTGGAGGACCCAAACCAGAAGACCTTTGGCGCTCTGGAGAGGGCGACTTCCAAGCTGGAAGCTTTCGTGGATCGGCTGCGCCCTTCGAGAAAGAAGAAAAAACTCCGCGCCAGCTAGGGAGGAGCCATGGATGGTCGGACTAAGAGTGAGAACACCACACCCGCCCCCGAGCCCAACGAGCGCCTGGTGGCGGTCTTCGATGCCAAGGATGACGCCGAGGCGCTGGTAGTGCGCGGCCTGCTGGAGTCGCAGGGCATCGAAGCCCTGCTCACCGGCTCCGAGGCCGAGAAGGACCTTTGGCCCGGCGGGGTAGGCGGCTGCGTACTGCGCGTGCGCGAAGAGCGCGCCGAGGAGGCCCGCCGCATCATCGCGGAATACCGCGACGCTCCCCCGCTGGAAGAGACCGATGTCACCGACGATCCGGCGGCAACGGGCTGACCCCGCTGCCGTCGAGGTAGAAGGTGAGCGCCCCCAGCATGTCGGTGCGGTAGACGGCGGCGTGCGCGGCCAGCAGCCGCTCCACCACCTCGGGCTTGGGATGCCCGAAGGAGTTGCGGAAGCCCACCGAGATGGCCGCGTAGCGCGGCTGCACCGCCCCCAGCAGTTCCGGCGTGGTGGAAGTGGCGCTGCCGTTGTGCGCCACCTGCAGCAGCGCCGCCCGCGGCAGTTCCTCCACCAGCACCTGCTCGATGCGCTTCTCCGCGTCTGCCTCCAGCAGCGCCGAGGTCCCCTGGTAGCTCAGCAGCAGGACCACGGAGTCGTTGTTGCGGGGACGCGCGGCCGGCTTCCAGTCGCCGGGCGGGGCCAGCACCTCCACGGTCGCGCCCCCGAAGTCGAAGCGCTCTCCCTGGCGCCGGCGGACCACGGGCACTCGCAGCTCCGCCGCTTGCGCCATCAGGGCCTGGTAGGCGGCGGTGGGCGGGTTGGGCCCCACCCACAATTCGCGGGGGCGGAAGTTGGCCAGCACCGCGGGCATCCCGCCGATGTGGTCGGAGTGGCCGTGGGTGAGCAGCACCGCGTCCAGACGGCGGATGCCGCGCCACCACAGGTAGGGTGAGACCACGTCCTCGCCGAAGTCCAGGGTGGCGGCCTGGCCCAGCGGGCCTCCCGCATCCACCAGCAGGGTTTGTCCCTGGGGCGAGACCACCAGCAGCGATTGCGCCTGGCCCACGTCCAGCATGGTGACCTCGAGCACGCCCGGGCGGAACTGCGGCTGGCGAGGCACCAGCGAGACCCAGGCCGCGCCCGCCAATAGACCCGCCAGGCCCGCCGCCGCCAGCGCGCGCCGCCGCGGCGTCAGCAGCAGAGCCAGGGCGAAGGCGCCGGCGGCGAAGAGGGCGGCGGAGAGCGACGGCGTCGCTACCCGCAGGTCGGCCAGCCGCAGGCCGCCCAGAAGCCCCACGGTCCCGGTCATGATGTGGACCAGCACTGCGGTCAGCGCCGCCGGAAGACGCGCCAGCGCGCTGGAGACGAAGCCCAGCGCCAGGGTGGTGACCGCCGCCGGCATCAGCAGCCCGGCCAGAGGCACGATCACGATGTTGGCGGGCAGGGCCAGCAGCAGCGCGCGGTGGAAGTACCAGGCCATGGGCAGGGCCAGCGCCACCTGCATCACGGCGGAGACCGCGAGCACGTCGAAGAGATTGAGCGCCGCCTGCGCACTCGTGCCCACCAGCCAACGCGCGTGGCGGGCGGCGATGGCGGCGCGGTCCTGGGGATTGCTGGCGCGGCCGGTGGCCAGGGGCGCCAGCACCGCCAGGCGCCCGGCCAGCATCCGCAGGTCCAGCCGGAACTGGGCCAGCCGCGGCTCCAGGGTCGCATCATAGGCGAGGCTGTCGAGCACGCGGAGGGCGCGGCGGTAGGGAGCGGAGGTCCGCTCGAGCAGCGGCAGGGCGATGCCGCCGATGGCCAGCACCGCCAGAAAGGTCAACTGGAAGCTGGGGTCGAAGAGCGCGCGCGGATCCAGCAGCAGCAGGCCCAGCCCCGCCGCCCCGATGGCGTTCAGCGGGGCGCGTTCGCGGTAGAGCAGGCGGGCTCCCAGGTAGAGGGCCAGCATGAGCGTGGCTCGCCAGATGGGCGCGCCCCCGGTGGTCAGGCAGGCGTAGAGCACGGTCAGCAGCACGGTGAGCAGGGTGGCGGCGGTCTCGCCTGTCCGCATCCGCCGCAGGACCCAGAGAAAGAAGAAGGCCAGGATGCCGACGTTCAGCCCCGAGACCACCAGCACGTGGTAGACGCCGCTGCGCTGGAAGTTGACCCGGGTCCCGCGATCGATGGCGGAGTGCTCGCCCAGCACCATGGCCTCGAGCACGGGAGCGTCCTGCGGGCCCCACAGCGCCTCGATCTCCGCCCGGATGCGGCGCTGCACCGCGCTGCGGGCCGCCAGCCAGCGGCTGCCGCGGAAACCCTCCAGCCGCTCCAGCCGGTCGGCCCGCACCGGAGCCAGGGCGGCGATGCCTTGCCCCGCCAGCCAGTTCCGGTAGTCGAAGGCGCCGGGGTTGCCGTAGTTGTGCGGCGGACGCAGCTTGGTGGTGAAGCGCAGGCGTTGGCCGTAGCGCAGAGCCGCGAAGGCGGCGCCCCCGGAATCCTCCTCTTCGTCCTCGCCGGAGGCGCGCGCGGCGTACAGGTTGAGGCGCAGGCCCGCCGCCGGCGTCGCGCTCCCCTGCGGACCCGAGACCTCCTCGGTCTCGACGTCCACCTGCTGGCGCAGGCCCCCGAAAGCGCCGGGACGGAAGACGCCGTCGCGGGTGACGTGCGCCGTGACCGTGACCTCGCCCCCGTCCAGGAAGGGCGCCAGCTCCGCCGGCCCGCCGTCGATGCCGCGGAGCTGCAGGTTGAGCGCTCCCAGCAAGCCCAGCGACGCCAGCGCCAGCGCCTGCGCCGCACGCAGGTGAGGTCTCAGAAAATACGCGGCCGCAACCAGGAAGATGGCGGTTCCCGCCAGCCACCACAGCGGCGGGCGCCAGGCGTAGCTGCCGGCCAGGATGCCGGCGGCCAATGCCAGGGAGGCGAACAGCAGCGGCTGACGGCCGGCGCCGGAGGGCGGGGCCGAGGCCGGAGCGGGGTGGGCGGCGGCGTCCATGTTTGCCTTCCGGGCTTCCCACCACAGCCCGTCGTTCAGCGCGCCAGGTGCAGCACGCTCTCGATATGGAAGCTCTGGGGGAACAGGTCCACCAGGTGGACCTGCTCCACCCTGAAACCTAATTCTAGCAGCCCGCGCAGGTCGCGGCTCAGCGTGGCCGGGTCGCAGGAGACGTAGGTCAGGCGCGGCGCCGCCAGCCGCCCCAGCAAGCGCACCACCCTCTCGCCCAGGCCCGCCCGCGGCGGATCCACCACCACCAGGCCGGCGGCGGAGCGCGTCTTGCGCTCCAGGTACTCCTGGGTGGTGGCGTGGAAGCACTTCACCTGGGCAGGAACGTTGTGCTTCAGGTCGGCATAGGCGGGCGCGGCCGATTCCACCGCCAGCACGCGCTCGAAAGCCTGGGCCAGCGCCGTCGCGAACAGGCCCACACCCGCGTAGAGGTCCAACGCGGTCGTGCCGCTGCGCTCCGCGGTCACCAGCTCCAGCAGCTCGTCGGTGAGGTAGCGGTTGGTCTGGAAGAACGATCCGGCGCTGACCCGGTAGGAGGCGCGGCGCGTGGCGTAGGTCAGCGCGCCCTCGCCCAGCAGGATCTCGGGACGCCCGGGGTCACTCCCGCGAACGAGAGCCAGGGTGGCTGCCTCCGGCAGGACCGCGGCCACGTCCTGCGCCAGGGCCTTGGGAAGCTCCGCCTCCGCCGCTGCATGGAACTCGAGCGCGAGCTTGCGATCCTCGGCGTCGGCGAAGATCTCCACCTCCTGCAGGCCGCCCCCGAGCCTCTGCGCGCGCCCCAGCTCCCACAGGGCGGCGAGCGCGCGGTTGATCAGCGGCGAGCTGATGGGACACTGCTCCACCGCCAGCAGCCGGTGCGATCCCATGCGGTAGTAGCCCAGGGCAAAGGGCTGCGCCTGCACCCGCAAGCGGGTGCGGTTGCGGTAGCTCCAGGGCGGAGAGGGATGGACTTGGATCTCCCCCGGTAATTCCAGCTTGGCGGTGCGGCGCAGGGTCTCGCGCAGGATGGCGGCCTTCACCGCCACCTGCTGCTCGTAGCCGGCGTGCTGGTAGTGGCAGCCGCCGCACTGCGTGAAGTAGGGACAGGCGGGGGCGACGCGCTGGGGCGAGGCTTCCAGCACGCGCTCCACGCGGGCCCGCGCGAAGCCCGGCTTTTCCTCCGCCAGCGCCGCCTCCACGCGCTCGCCCTCCAGCACGAAGGGCAGCAAGACGGCCTTGCCGCGGCCACGCTCGTCGCCGGGCAGGCGCGCCAGCCCGTCGCCGCCGTAGATCAGCTTCTCGATGGTGAGTTCCAAGACCTCGGTTGTAGCGGATT
>DATIWW010000022.1:0-4437 GCA_035519175.1 Terriglobales bacterium | reverse complement strand
CCAGCAGGAGCAGCAGGATGGCCGCCGCTCCCATGCCGCCTCCGCCGCGGATCAGCAGCAGCAGGATGATGGGAAACAGCGCCGTCGCCGGAATGGAGGCGGCGATCTGCGCCAGCGGCTGGGCCACCGCCGAGAGCCGCGGCCGCAGCCCGATCACCGTCCCCACCGGAATGGTCCACAGCCCGGCCAGCACCAGCACGAACGCCACCCGCAGCAAGGTCGCCCCCGCCCCCACCACCACCGTCTGCAACTCCGCCCGGGAGATGGAGGCCACCGCGATCAGCATCTTCACGATGGCGTAGGCGATGCCGGCCAGCCCCGCGATCCCCACCAGGCGCCCCGCCCAGCGCAGCGCCCCGCGCCGGGCCGGGCTCGCCGGCTCGCCCCCGGGACGCGCGAAGCTGCGGTCCAGCGCCTCGCGCGCGGGCAGCAGCACCGCGCGCCGCGCCAGCGCCAGCATCCGCGAGCGCCGCAGCAGGTCGAGCACGTGCGAGCGCGGCGCCTCCGCCGCCTCCACCTGCTCGAACTTGAACTTCTCCGCCCACGCGATCACCGGGCGCCACACCAGGCGGTCCAGCGCCACGATCACTCCGATCATCACCGCCAGCCCCAGCACGATGGCCCGCGTGTCGCCCTGGTTGGCGGCGGTCTGCAGGTAGGAGCCCAGGCCGGGCAGGCGCAGGTCGCGGTTGCCCAGCACGAACATCTCGCAGGCCATGAGGAAGAACCACCCGCCCGCCACCGACATCATCGAGTTCCACACCAGGGCGATGGCGCCGTAGGGCAGCTCCAGTTGCCGGAAGCGCTGCCACCAGCTCAGCCGGTACACCGCCGCCGCCTCCCGCAGCTCGGTGGGGATGCTCTTCATCGAGCTGTAGAAGGCAAAGGTCATGTTCCACACCTGCCCGGTGAAGATGAGCAGCACCGATCCCAGCTCCGCCCCCATCTGCCGCGCCGGGAACAGACCCACCATGGAGGCCATCACCGCGGGCAGGAAGCTGAGCACGGGGATGGACTGCAGCGTGTCCAGCAGCGGGATCAGGAAGCGTTCGGCGGCGCGGTGGCGCGCCGCGATGTAGCCGTAGGCCAGCGCGACCACCAGGCTCAGGCAATAGGCGGCGGCGATGCGCAGCAGCGAGAACAGGGCGTAACGCGGCAAGGCTGAGGCGTGCAGGTCGATCGCAGCCTGGGTGGTGACCGGGCCCGCCCAGTAGCGCCCGAAGGAGAGCAGCCCGAACAGCAGCGCCACCCCCGCCAGCAGGATGGGAGCATCGCGCAGCAGCGAGCCGGCCCCGGCCGGGACCACGCCCCACAGCGGACGCCGCCCGCCCGCCTCCTGCCTGGCCAGGCTCACGGCGTCTCCCCAAGCCCGCGACCGCGCTCACTGCAGGGAAGCAGCTTCGGCCTCCTCCGTCCCCGCCGCCCCCGGGTGGCGCAGCAGCTTGTCCGTCTCCGGGTCGTAGGCGAAGACCTCGGCGTAGCGGCCCCAGTCCAGCGCGGTGTTCAGTTGCTTGTCCACCTCGTCCTTGGGCAGGTGCTCGTCCAGGACGTCGCGGAAGAACTCCAGGGGCACAGCGCCGTCGGCTTTGTGCTCTACCGCGGTGCGCATCTGCTGGATCAGGGGCACGTTGGCCAAAGCGGCCTCGCGGAACAGGCTCTTGCGGCTGGCGATCTCGGCCTCGGCAAAGGCTTGGCCCGCGGGCGTGATCTCCAGGTCGCCCTCCGCCGATTTCACGAAGCCCAGCAGCACCGCCGCCTCCACGATGGGAAACAGGTCGTCCACCTCCATGAGCAGTTCCTCCGCCAGGTGGTAGAGGTCCTCTTTGCCGCCGCGCTCGTTGAGCAGCTCCAGCAAGCCGCCGATGCCGCCCGGCCGGGAATGGGGAAGGGGCTGGAAGCGGGGCTGGGCCGCCGGCTCCCGCCGCACCGGCGGCGCCAGTTCCAGTTCCGGCTGGGTCATGACCTTGTAAATGTAGTCGACGTAGACGAGGAAGGCGGCCGACTTGCGCTCCCGCGGCTGGGTCAGCGCCACCCGGAAGTCGGCGCGGATGCGCGCGGGGTGGCTGCCCAGCACGATGATGCGGTCGGCCAGCAGCACCGCCTCCTCGATGTTGTGGGTCACCAGGAAGATGCTCTTGGTGGGGATGGCCCGCTTCATCCACAGTTCCATCAGTTCGCCGCGCAGGTTCTCCGCCGTCAGCACGTCCAGGGCGGAGAAGGGCTCGTCCATGAACAGCACCTCCGGCTCCACCGCCAGCGCCCGCGCGAAGCCCACCCGCTGCCGCATCCCCCCGGAAAGCTCCTTGGGATAGGCGGCCTCGAAGCCCTTCAGGCCGACCGAAGCCAGGGCCTTGAGGGCGCGGCGGTGCCGGGGCACGTGTCCCATGGCCAGCGCGATCAGCGGCAGCTCCACGTTCTCCACCACCGTCAGCCAGGGGAAGAGGGCGAAGCTCTGGAAGACGATGGCGACGTTGGGATGGGCCTCGCCCAGCGGCTGCCCGTGCCACAGCACCGCCCCGCCGGTGGGCTGCGCCAGCCCCGAGAGCATGCGCAGCAGCGTGGACTTGCCCGAGCCCGACGGCCCCAGCAGCGCCGTGATGACCCCGGCCTCGATGCAGATGTCCAGAGGGGCGATGACCTGGATCCGCCTCCCCTCCGGCTGCGCGAAGCTCTTCTCGAGGCCGCGCGCCTCGATGATGGGCGGGGCGGGGACCGCGGCCGGAGCGGCGCGCTCCGCGGGAGCGGCGGCGGGGGCGGCCGCCGTGCCCGCCAGCTCGTCCATCAACTGCTGCCACGCCTCCTCGGGCAATTCGTCGAAGAAGCGCAGCCGCTCGCTCGCCTCCATCTGCTCCACGATGGCTTGCATCTCCCCGATGGGGCGCGAGTGCAGCAGCACGAACTCGTGGAAGTAGGGCAACTGGCCGGCGATCCGCGCCGCCAGCTCCAGCGGCAGCCGCCGGAAGAGGGCCTGCTGGTCTTCGAAGGGAAGCCCGACCAGCAGGACGGCCGCTTGCGCCGCGTCGCTTTGCTGCAGCAGGCCGACCGCCTGCTCCGCCTTGCCGGCGGCCATCAGGGTGCGCAGGATCTCGGCGGCTGGTTCGGCCATGGCAGCCTCAGCACAGTACCATATCCGCGCCAGGCTCAGCGGTTCACGAGCTTCTGCATCTCTTCCGGGTAGCGGGCGCCCTGCACCGCGATCTTCGAGGCGGCCTCCAGTTCGCGGAGGTCCTCCGGGGAGAGTTCGACCGCGGCGGCCCCCAGGTTCTCCTCCAGGCGGTGCCGCTTGGTGGTGCCCGGGATGGGCACGATCCACGGTTTCTGCGCCAGCAGCCAGGCCAGCGCGATCTGGGCCGGCGTCGCCTGCTTCTGTTGTGCGAACCTGCCCATCACCTCCACCAGCGCCTGGTTCGCCTTCAGATTCTCCGGCGTGAAGCGCGGAAGCTTGCTGCGGATGTCGGAACTCTCGAAGCTCGTGCTTTCGCCGATCTTGCCCGTCAGGAAGCCCCTGCCCAGCGGGCTGAAGGGAACGAACCCGATCCCGAGTTCCTCCAGCGCCGGGATCACCTCCGCTTCCGGCTCCCGCCACCACAGCGAGTACTCGCTCTGCAGCGCCGCCACCGGCTGCACCGCGTGCGCCCGCCGGATGGTCTTCACCCCGGCCTCCGAGAGCCCGAAGTGCTTCACCTTGCCTTGCCCGATCAGGTCCTTCACCGCTCCCGCCACCTCTTCGATGGGCACGCCGGGATCGACGCGGTGCTGGTAGAAGAGGTCGATCACCTCGGTGCGCAGGCGCCGGAGCGAGCCCTCGGCGACCTCCCGGATGTGTTCCGGCCGGCTGTCCAGGGCGCTCCAGCGCGCTCCGCCCTTGGGATCGGGCTTGAAGCCGAACTTGGTGGCGATCACCACCCGCTCGCGGAAGGGAGCCAGCGCCTCACCCACCAGCTCTTCGTTGGTGAACGGGCCGTAGATCTCGGCCGTGTCGAAGAAGGTCACGCCGCGCTCGACCGCGGCCCGGATCAGGGATATCCCTTGCTGCTTGTCGACGGCGGGGCCCAGCCCGAAGCTCATTCCCATGCATCCCAGCCCCAGGGCTGAGACCTCCAGAGCGCTCTTCCCGAGTCTGCGTTTCTGCATGGCTTTTCCCCCCTCACGAACGGCGTCGTAGCCGAACGACTGCCCCCACAGCGCGCTTTGCGAGGTCTCCGCCGTCGCCAGCCGGTTCAGCGCGTCGTAGCTGTAGCTGGCCGAGCGCGTCGCGTCGCGGTTGTTCAGGATGGCGTACACGTTGCCGTTGTCGTTCACGCCCAAGTGGAAATCATAACTCAGGCTGAGGACGGTCTGGCTGCCCGACCCCGTGGTCGCCGCCGACAGCACCGTCGGCTGCAGGCGGCTGTTGTACTGGTTGGTGGTGGTGATGCCGGCAAAGGTCGCGCTGTT
>DATIWW010000021.1:0-4458 GCA_035519175.1 Terriglobales bacterium | reverse complement strand
TGAGCGCGGCGAAGGAGCGAACGCGACCGAGCCGCAGCGAAGGGCCCCTATAGCTGGCCCAGCGCCTTTTCCAGCGACGCCTGATCCTCCACGTTGACGCACGTCTGGGCCCGGTCGATCTGTGGCCACCCCACCCAGTCTAAGGCGGGCCGCTGACGCACCGGGGGTCGTCCTTGAGGAGAGTGACCCGGGGCGCCGTCCCCTGGGCACGAATCTGCAATGCGGCGGCTGTTGCTGTCTTGTGACCGTCCTGGTAGATGACATTGCCGCAAGCCGTCAAGGTGTAGGTGGACCGATTGTAGAGGACGGCATCGGCGTGGATCGTGAGCAGGTTATAGGCGACCGTGACCGGTGTCCTGCGTGTGAGCCCCGTGTACCGAACGATTCCACGTTGCTCGCGGCGGCCCACGAACCACACCTGCAAGCGGTAGGGAAGCTCCTTGCTGGCTCCGGCGTCTTCCTCCAACCGGTAGATGCCGGTTGGGCCTCCCTGGCCTGCTGAGGCTGGTGGCCCCGTTCCGCCGGCAGACTCGTCCTTCAGCGTGTAAACGTCCACAATCGGGCAGACGTAAAGAGTAAAGTCCAGGTCGACTGTGGTTGCGCGCGGGAGGCTCAACGGCCCACGAGTGACCGGGCAGGAACCCCGGTCATCGCGAACTTCAACGCTGTAGTCACCCGCTGGAAGCTGGAGCACGTAGGTTCCTGCCTCCGTGGTGACCAAGCGGCGTTCTGCGTGCTTGCCACGGAAGAGAAGTATGACGTCCTTCATTCTCGCGCCGTTGATGTCGGTGACCACTCCATGAACCTCCGCGCTCTTGGCGGACGGAGGTTGGACCAAGGCCCGCGCAGAGGACACCACAGCCAGAGCGACCGCAGTCAGCGCGCAGAGGAGGCCCCGGAAACTTGCTGCTCGTCGCATGGTCAAATCCTCAACGCCCAGAACTTCAGTCGTCTCTTCGGGACGCTTCCTGTGGCCTAGCTACTAGCTCCGAAGCGCCCCACCGCTTTCTGCAGCGACGCCTCGTCTTCCACATTCACGCACGTCTGCGCGCGATCGATCTGGCGCATCAGGCCGCTGAGCACGCGCCCGGGACCGACCTCGACGAACGTCCGCACGCCCTGGGCGATGAGCAGCCGCATGGAGCGCTCCCACTCGACCGCGCCCGTGACCTGGCGGATGAGCGCGTCGCGCGCCTGCGCCGGATCGCTCACCAGCGCGGCATCCACGTTGCACACCACCGGGACTCCCACGCCGCGAAACTCGAGCGCCTTCAGGTCGGCGGCCAGGCGCTCCTGCGCCGGCCGCATCAGCGAGCAATGGAAGGGCGCGCTCACCGCGAGCAGGATGGCGCGCTTGGCGCCGCGCTGCTTGGCCAGCTCGGCAGCGCGCTCCACCGCCGCCTTGCTGCCCGAGATCACGATCTGGTCGGGGGAGTTGATGTTGGCGGGCTCGCAAACTTCCCCCTGCGCGGATTCGGCACAGATCTTCCTCAGCTCTTCCAGCGGCATGCCCAGGACCGCAGCCATGGCGCCCGCGCCCACCGGCACCGCCTCCTGCATGTAGCGGCCGCGCTGGCGGACGGTGCGCAGCGCGCCGGCGAAGTCGAGCGTGCCCGCGGCCACGTGCGCCGAGTACTCGCCCAGGCTGTGCCCCGCGACGAACTGCGCCTTCGCGCCCTTCTCTGCGAGCGCCCGCGCCGCCGCTACCGACACGGTCAGGATGGCGGGCTGCGTGATCTCGGTGAGCTTCAGCTTCTCCTCCGGGCCTTCGAAGCAGAGCCGGGAGAGGGCCATGCCCAGGGCCGCGTCCGCCTCCTCGAAGGTCTGGCGCGCGACCGGATACTTCTCCGCTAACTCGCGTCCCATGCCCACGGCCTGGGAGCCCTGGCCGGGGAAGAGGAAGGCGACGGGCGCAGTGGTGCCGGAGCCGGTCATGGAGAGGAGGTCCTAGATCTCGGGGCTGGCGGCCGCGGCGGCGACGAACTCTCCGTTGCGGCTGCCGTTGCGGGTCTCGGCGATGCCCGCTTCGATCTTCTGGTTCAGGTTGGCGGTGGCGAATTCCGCCGCCACCCGCACCGCGTTCTTGATGGCGTTGGAGTTGGAGGAGCCGTGGCTCACGATGCACGCTCCCTTCACTCCCAGCAGCGGCGCGCCCCCGTATTCCGAGTAATCCAGCCGTTTCTTGAAGTCGGCGAAGGCGCGGCGCGAGAGCAGGAAGCCCACCTGGCTGCTGATGGTGGCCTTGAGCGACTCCTTGAGCAGGTAGCTCACGGTATTGACCAGGCCCTCGGAGATCTTCAGGGCCACGTTGCCCACGAAGCCGTCGCAGACGATCACGTCCATCTTGCCGTTATAGAGGTCGCGGCCTTCCACGTTGCCGATGAAGTTCAGCGGCAGGCGCTTGAGCAGGGCATGGGCGGCGCGGGTCAACTCGTTGCCTTTGGATTCTTCCTCGCCGATGGAGAGCACGCCCACCCGCGGGCGCTGGCGTCCCAGGATGGAGCGCGCGTAGATCTCGCCCATGATGGCGAACTGCTCCAGATGGTGCGGCCGGCAGTCCACGTTGGCGCCCACGTCCAGCAGGATGGAAGCGGTGCCTTCGGAAGTGGGGAAGACGGCGGCCAGCGCCGGGCGGTCCACCCCCGGCAGCGGCCCCAGCACCATCTTGGCGGCGGCCATGGCGGCGCCGGTGTTGCCGGCGGTGACGAAGCCGGCGGCCTTGCCGTCGCGCACCAGCCGCAGCCCCACCCGCATGGAAGAGTCGCGCTTGGAGCGCACCGCCTTCACCGCCTTTTCGTGCATGCCGATGACTTCGGTGGCGTTGACCACTTCGACGGGCAGGAAGTGCGAAGAAAGGTGGCGGCGGAGTTCGGCGCGCAGCAGGGCTTCCGGCCCTACCAGCAGCACCTTGACGTCGTAATTGCGGGCGGCCAGGATGGCGCCCTCGATCTCCGGCCTGGGGGCGCGGTCCGAGCCCATCGCGTCGACGGCTATGACGGTCGGCATCGTGGTGGCAGCCAGCTCCCCCTTCCCCGGGAAGGCCGGGAGGGGCCCCTAGCTTACGCCTTCTACTTGGTCTCTTCCACTTCCACGACTTCGCGGCCCTTGTAGTACCCGCACTTGGGGCAGGCGCGGTGGGGCAGCTTGCGCTCGTGGCAGTTGGGGCACTCGGAGAGGGAGTGCGCGGTCAGGAAGTCGTGGGCGCGCCGCTTGGCGGTGCGCGCCTTGGAGTGTCGCCGTTTCGGATTCGCCATAAGAACCTCAAAACTCTCTTTCGGAAGGGCACGGCTTCAGCCGTGCCGTAATCGCTCGCCAAACCCCGGGGCTTTAGCCCCTGAGGGCTATTTCTTCAGCTTCTCTTTCAGATCCTTCAGCGCCGACCACCTGGGGTCGGGCGCGGGAGTCGTGCACGCGCACGCTTCCAGGTTCAGGTTACGCCCGCAGCGTGGGCACAGCCCCTTGCAATCCTCGCGGCAGACCGCCTTGAGCGGCAGCCCCAGCAGCACCTGCTCGCGCAGCACGTCCTCGAGCAGCAGGCCTTCGCCGGTGTAATAGCCGACCTCGGCCTCGGCCACGCCCACCTCGCGCTCGTCCACCCCGGCATCCACGCCCAGGGGACGGTAGAGCAGGTCGAAGCTGGCAGCCACCTCGCGGGCCACCGGCTCCAGGCAGCGCGCGCACTTCATTTCCAGGCGCGCCGCGACCTCGCCTACCAGGCGGATGTCCTCGAGCACGCCCTTCTTGCCGCGGTGCTCTTCCACCAGTTCGGCGCGCCCGCTGGCCCGCATGGGGCCTTGCTGGCGCACGTCGGGCAGCAGGTCGATCGCTTCCGGCGGGAACTCCTGGCGGAACTCCAGCGTGCGGAGCTCCAGGTCATGAATGCTGATGAACATCGCGAAACCCGGGCGCGAGGCCGGCCCCAGGAAGATTCCCGCCTATTGCCGCAAACCGTAAGAATACAGGGGAGTTAGCAGGGGTGTCAAGAAAGCCCGAGGGCGCCTGCTACACTACCCCTCCCATGATCTCCGGCTTCGCCACGCCCGAGGGCACCGCGCGCTACCGCGAGCGCTTTCCCGAACTGCGCGATGCCGGGCACTTCCGCCACGCCACCGGCGTCCCGGGCGCGGGCGAATTGTGGCTTTCTTCCCTCGGCCTGGGGACCTACCTGGGCGAGCCCACCGCCGCCTATGATGCCGGCTACACCGCCGCCGCCCAGGCCGCGCTCGCGGGCGGCATCAACCTGCTCGACACCGCCATCAACTACCGCCACCAGCGCTCGGAGCGCAACCTGGGCGCCGCCCTCGCGAACCTCCTCTCCAGCAGCGAACTCCAGCGCGACGAGGTGGTGGTGTGCACCAAGGCCGGGTATCTCTCCTTCGACGGCGATCTGCCCGCCGATCCCCGCGCCTACTTCCAGCGCGAGTACGTGGACTCCGGCCTGGTCGCTCCCCAGGAGAT
>DATIWW010000020.1:0-2046 GCA_035519175.1 Terriglobales bacterium | reverse complement strand
CTGCTGGTGATCCTGGTGGTTTTCGTGTTCCTGCGCGAGCCGCGCAGCACCTTCATTCCCAGCGTGGCGGTGCCCGTCTCACTCGTTGGCACCTTCGGTGTGATGTACCTGCTGGATTACTCCATCGACAACCTGTCGCTGATGGCCCTCACCATTTCCACCGGCTTCGTGGTGGATGACGCTATTGTCGTCATCGAAAACATCACGCGCTACCTGGAGCAGGGGCTGAATCCCTTCCATGCGGCTTTGAGGGGTGCTTCCGAAATCGGCTCGACCGTCTTGACCATGAGCACCTCGCTGGTGGCAGTGTTCATTCCCCTCCTGCTGATGGGCGGCATCGTGGGGCGGCTGTTCCGCGAGTTCGCGGTGACCCTGTCGGTGGCGATCGCCATGTCGCTGGTCCTCTCGCTCACCACCACCGCCATGATGTGCGCGCGACTGCTGCGGCCGCCGGAGAAGGAGCGCCACGGGCGGCTGTTCCGCGCCAGCGAGCAGGGCTTCGCCGCGGTGCTGGGCTTCTACGAGCGCTCCCTGGGCTGGGTGCTCCGCCACCAGCCGCTGATGCTGCTGGTGACGCTCGCCACCATGGCGGGAACTGTCTACCTCTACGCGAAGGTGCCCAAGGGCTTCTTCCCGCAGCAGGACACCGGCCGCATGAACGGGATGATCCAGGCCGACCAGGACACCTCGTTCCAGGCCATGCAGAAGAAGCTCACCGCCTTCATCGGCACCGTGGCCCAGGACCCGGCGGTGGAGAGCGCCAACGGCTTCGTGGGCGGCACCTCGAACTCGGGGCGCATGTTCGTGGGCCTGAAGCCGCAGGACCAGCGCGACGTCACCCCGGACCGCATCATCGCCCGCCTGCGCGGCAAGCTCGCCCACGTGCCGGGCGCGGCCCTCTACCTGCAGCCCATCCAGGACGTCCGGGTGGGCGGGCGGATGGGCGGCGCCCAGTACCAGTACACGCTGCAGGCCGACGACTCCGGCGAGCTGTTCGCCTGGGCCCCGCGGGTGCTGCAGCGCCTGCGGCGGCTGCGCGAGGTGACCGACGTCAACAGCGACCAGCAGAACCACGGGCTGCAGTCACAGGTGGAGATCGATCGCCAGACTGCCTCCCGGCTGGGCATCACCGCCGCCGCCATCGACTCCACCCTCTACTCCGCCTTCGGCCAGCGCCAGGTCTCGACCATGTACCGGGAGCTCAACCAGTACCACGTGGTGATGCAGGTGGCCCCCGAGTTCTGGCAGGACCCGAGCGCGCTGCGCTACGTGTACGTGAAGGCGAGCGATGGCACGCTGGTGCCGCTGTCCGCCTTCAGCCGTTTCGGCACCAGCACCGCCTCCCTGACCGTCAACCACTCCGGGCAGTTCCCCTCGGTCACCATCTCCTTCAACCTGCCGATCGGGGTGGCGCTGGGCCAGGCGACCGACGCCATCCGCGCGGCCGAGAGGGACATGCGGCTGCCGGCCACCATCCGCACCAGCTTCTCGGGCACCGCCCAGGCCTTTCAGGAGTCACTGGCCAACGAGCCGATCCTGATCGCGGCGGCGCTCCTCGCCGTCTACATCGTGCTGGGCGTGCTCTACGAGAGCCTCATCCACCCGCTCACCATCCTCTCCACGCTCCCCTCGGCGGGGGTGGGCGCTCTCCTGGCGCTGCTGCTGTTCCACTACGACTTGTCGGTCATGGCCCTCATCGGCATCATCCTGCTGATCGGAATCGTCAAGAAGAACGCGATCCTGATGATCGACTTCGCCATCGAGGCCGAGCGGCGCGAGGGGAAGCGTCCCGAGGAGGCCGTCTTCCAGGCCTGCCTGCTGCGCTTCCGGCCGATCATCATGACCACCATGGCGGCCCTGCTGGGCGCGCTGCCGCTGGCCGTGGGCGGCGGCACCGGCTCCGAGCTGCGCCGGCCGCTCGGCATCGCCATCGTGGGCGGGCTGATCTTCAGCCAGATGCTGACCCTGTACACGACTCCCGTCGTCTACCTGTATCTTGATCGACTGCGCCTGCGATGGAGCCGCGCCAAACCTGCGACGTAGCGC
>DATIWW010000019.1:0-2035 GCA_035519175.1 Terriglobales bacterium | reverse complement strand
CACCTCCTGGGCCAGGAGGAAACCGGCGCGTTTGGTCTCGACAAAGGGGTTGGAGAGGTCCTCGCGGTTGGCAAAAGCCAGGCTGTGAACCACCGCGTGCAGAGGGCGCCCACGTTCCTCGAGCGACGCCCTGAGCGCGGCCAGGTCTTCTTCTTTGGTCACGTCGCAGGGAAGGACGCAGGCCACGTTCAGGTCCTTGCACAGGTCTTCGATCGCTCCCCTCTGGTGCTCGCCCAGGTAAGTGAGCAGCAGAGTGGCGCCCTGGCGCGAAAATGCCTGCGCGATCGAATATGCAAGACTCCAGCGGTTGGCTATGCCGAGAATGAGGGCCTGTCTGCCCTCCAGCAGATTGTACATGAACCTATCAGTGTAAGCTTTTTTCGGCGGCGCCCCACCGCCGCGGCCCGGCCTAACGCAGTTTCACCGGCCTGCCGCCCTGCTCCCTGCTCTTCTGCGCGGCGTCCATGAAGGCGAACATCTCCAGCGTCTCCTCGTTGGGCACGGGCGGGGCGCCGGTCTGGAAGAACTTCACGATTTCAACCAGCAGCGGACGGTAACCCGCCGCCGCTTTGGGCCGGCTCTGGACGATGCCCTTCGCGCGAAAGACGACGGCGCCGTAGTCGCTATAGGGCCGGATGGCGCGCACCGTGCCGATGCGGCCGTCCTTCCATCTGCCGGTGACCACGTCGGCGCCGGGCGAGGTGGTGCGGCTCACTTCCTCGCAGCCGGTGCCCATGAGCGCATAAAGGATCTCGATCGGGTGAATGGCGTACCAGGCAAGGTCGAGGTAGTGATGCTCCTCGAACGGTCCGGGGCCCCAGGTGGCGACACCCTGGATGTCAGGGAATTTCATGGAGGTCGCGATCTCTCCCCAGCGCAGGCTGGAGGCGCTGAACCAAGGCACCCCGGCGTCTTTGGCCAGGAGCGCGATCTCGCGGGCATCTTCCAGCGTGGCGGCCAGCGGCTTATCGATGAACATCGGCTTGTGCGCGGCGATCACAGCGCGCGCCTGGGCCAGGTGCGGGCGTCCGTCCACGCTCTCGATCAGGACCGCGTCCACCCTGGCGCAGAGGGCGGCGATGTCGGGCACGATCTCGACGCCATAGCGGGTGCGGATCTCTTCGGCGTACTTGTCGACGCGGGTGTAGCTGCTCTCCACGTCCTTGCTCCCGCCCTTGTACGCGGCCACGATGCGGGCACCGGGGACGCGGTCGGGAGCGGCGGGATCGTTCAGCAGCCCGGTGAACGCGGGCACGTGCGAGGTGTCGGTGCCGATGATGCCGATCCGGATATCGGCGGCGCCGGCGCAGGCGGCGGCCAACAGGACGAGCGCAGCGGATTTCACATCGGGCATTGTACCCCCGGGCAGGGAAAAAGACATGTCTCGCGCAAAGCCGCAGAGCCGCCAAGGCAATTCAAATTCGTTCCTGGTGTGGCCGATATTCCTTTGCGCCTTTACGCCTTTGCGCGAGATCATCTTAGTTGGGCCATGGAGCTCTCGACCCCACTCACCTACGTAAAGGGCATCGGACCGGCGCGCGCAGCCATGCTGGAAGCCAAGGGGCTCACCACCGTGGAGGACCTGCTGGGCTACGTCCCGTTCCGCTACGAGGACCGCAGCAACATGAAGACGGTCGCCCAACTGGCGCCGGGCGAAATGGCCACCGTGATCGCGGAGGTATTGTCGGCCAAGGCGTCCGGTTTCCGGCGCCGCAGCCTGGGGCTGTTCGAGGCGCGCTTCAGCGACGCTTCCCGCGCCATCCTGGTGGGCAAGTGGTTTCACGGGGACTACCTTGCCAACGTGCTGGCGGCGGGCATGAAAGTGGCGCTCTACGGGAAAGTGGAGTTCGACAGCTACTCGGGCGAGCTCACCATGCTGCACCCGGAGTTCGAAGTTCTGGGCGGCGACGACGAGGACGGCGAGGCAGCGCTGCACGTGGGCCGGGTGGTGCCGATTTACGAAGCCGCGGGCAAAATCACTACCCGCCTGCTGCGAACTCTGACGCACCGCGTGCTGCAGTCGGTGCCGCCGCTC
>DATIWW010000018.1:0-2466 GCA_035519175.1 Terriglobales bacterium | reverse complement strand
GCGGGAGTAGAAGTGATCGATGAGCAGGAAGACCACCACCGTGGCCAGAACCAGTAGGACCGTCATAAGGCACCTCCGAGATGTCGTCGCGCTCAGCTTCGGCGCGTGGTGGAAGCGGCTTTGTGGGCCAGCTTCCGCCTTTCGTAAGGGCAATCGGGGAGCCAGACTTTGGAGGGAGGCGATCGTTCCGTGCAGGTGATTGCCGGGAAAGGAGATGCGGGGTATGCGGCGGGGAAGGCGAAGGGGCGCTGCTGAATTTTGAACGGGCATTTCGATGAGGATCGCAACAGCAAGAATCGAGTGGAAGGAGCGGGTTGCGCGCGGAGTAAGAAAACAAAGATGTTAGGGCGGCGAGCGAGGCGATGAAATTCTCATGGGGCGTTGATGAGCAAATCAGCGTCGGTGCCGCCCCTGACCGGGCTTGGACGTCTTTTCTGCGCCTAGCCGGCACTGCCGTGCCGGGCTTTAAGAGATGTCGCGCCTGCGGCGCTGGGCTCTTCATCAACTGCGCGGGAAGGTCTATCCGGTAGCGCCAGCGTCTCGCCGGCTGTCCGTGCGGCCATCTTGCCCGCACCCGGGGCGGGCGGGACGCCCGCCACCACAGCCGCCGGGACGGCGGCGCCACTCACCCACTCAGGGGCCGACGAGATTCCTGTTGTTGGCGAAGGCCTGGGTGCGGCAGGCGGAGCACAGGGTGGCGCTCTTCAGGTCGATCCACTCCACGGCGTGGGAGGCGGCCATGGCGCACTGGTGGTCGTCGCAGTGGGTGAGGCCGATGGTATGGCCGAGTTCGTGCACCGCCTCCTTGAGCAGGCGCTGGAAGAGCAGTTCGGGATCCGGGGGCAGACCGTAAAGTTCCTGGCGCAGGCGGTGGGTGGAGAGCACGGCGCAGGGGCCGTTCATCTGGGCCTCGCCGAAGACGAAGGTCAAGATGGGGATATAGAGGTCCACCGCGGCCACGCCCAGCAGGCGCCAGGCGCCGTTGGCCAGGCGGGGACGCATGCCGGCCAGCAGCTCGGTGGAGTGGAACTGCTGGCGCTCGGGGTGAAAAGCGAACTGGGGATCGAGGGCGGCGGGCAGCAGCTCGCAGCGGAACTCGAATTCGCGGGCGAGGGCAGGGGCGAGGCGCTCGAGCCATCCACGCTCCACCTCCCCGACGGGCAGAACGTCGATGCGGTTCATCGGCTCTCGACTTTGCTCTCCAGCTTGCCTTCGTTGCGGTTCTCGGGCGCCCCCCGGCTCCAGCCGTACCGCTTCAGCCGGTTGTGCAGGGTGACGCGGTCGATGTCGAGCAGTTCGGCGGCGCGGGTCTGGTTGCCGCCGCACTCCTCCAGGACGCGCAGGATGTGGGCGCGCTCGATGTCCTCCAGGGTATGGCCGGCGGCGTGGTTGCCGGCGAGCTTGAGGGTGAAGTCCTCCACCCGCAGCTCGGGCTCCTGGGCCACCACCATGGCGCGCTCCACCGCGTTCTCCAGCTCGCGCACGTTGCCGGGCCAGTCGTAGGCCTGGAGCTGGGCCATGGCGGCGGGAGCGACGCGGGTGATGCGCTTATTCATGGCCAGGGAGAAGCGGTGCACGAAGTGGTCGACCAGGGCGGGAACGTCCTCGCGGCGCTGGCGCAGCGGGGGCAGCTCGATGCGGAAGACGTTCAGCCGGTAGAAGAGGTCGGGACGGAAGCGGCCCTCGTCGATGAGCTTCTCCAGGGACTTGTTGGTGGCGGCGACGCAGCGGAAGTCCACCTTGATGGGCTGGTTGCCGCCCACGCGGGTGATCTCGCGCTCCTGCAGGACGCGCAGCAGGTCGGTCTGGGTCTTCAGCGAGATGTCGCCGATCTCGTCGAGGAAGACGGTGCCGCCCTCGGCGATCTCGAACTTGCCCAGCTTGCGGTACTGGGCGCCGGTGAAGGCGCCCTTCTCGTGGCCGAAGAGTTCGCTCTCCAGCAGGGTCTCGGTGAGGGCGCCGCAGTGGATGACCACCAGGGGATGGAAGCGGCGGGGCGAGGCGGCATGGATGGCGCGGGCCACCAGCTCCTTGCCGGTGCCGCTCTCCCCGGTGATGAGCACGGTGGCGTCGGTGGGGCCGACGGTCTCGATGGCCTCGAAGACGCGGTGCATGGGCGAGGACTGCCCGATGAGGTCGGGGGGGCGGGCCACCTCGGCCACGGTGGCGCGCAGCTTCACGTTCTCCTCGCGGGTGCGACGGTGGGCCAGCGCATTCTTCACCAGGTGGGAGATGTCTTCCGGGTCCAGGGGCTTGGTGACGTAGTCGTAGGCGCCGTTCTTGAGGGCAGTGACCGCAGTCTCCACGGAGGCGTAGCCGGTCATCATGATGACGATCAGCTTATCGTCGATTTCGTGCATGCGGCGCTGCAGTTCGATGCCGTCGGTGCCGCGCATCTTGATATCGACCAGGGCGACATCCCAGCCATGTTCGGCCAGGCGGGAGAGCGCGTCGTTGGCATCTTCC
>DATIWW010000017.1:0-2776 GCA_035519175.1 Terriglobales bacterium | reverse complement strand
GCAATCCTGGCTCTAGCCGCTGGGGTCAGAAGCCATTCCTCAGGGGCTAAAGCCCAACGGGAAAAGCCTCCACAACGGCGCGCCTGAAGGCGCGCCCTTTCAAGACACGTGCCGGGCTGGTTCCGGCGACCCTGCGGGCCTCGCGAGGTTTGTCACAGGCGGGTACCTCACAGGTCACAGACGGGGAGGGAGCGGGTCGGGGAAGATAGCTTCCCTGGCTGTTCATGCCTGCTCGCAGGTTGAGCCCGGCGGGCCCCGGCTGCTCGTGGCGCGGTCTCTTCCTCCTGGTGTATCTGCTGCTGGCGGCCGTGGTGTGGGCGCAGGACGCCTCCACCGGGGCCCTCAGCGGCACGGTCAGCGACGCGACGGGCGCGCGGGTGGCGGGCGCGCGCGTCACCGCCACCAACCAGGCCAGCGGCGCCGCCCGCTCCACCGCGAGCGACAGCGAAGGCCGCTTCTCCCTGCAGATGCTGACGCCCGGGCTTTACACCTTGCGCGTCGAAGCGGCGGAGATGGCGCCGCTGGAGCAGAAGAACATCCGCGTAGAGGTGGGCGGGCTGGCCGACATCAGCCTGACCCTGGTGGTGGCGGGACGAAAAGAGCAGGTCACGGTGACGGCGGAGACGCCGCTGGTGGAGACGCAGCCCACGGCGGTGTCGTCGATGATCGGGGAGCGCGACATCGAGGAGCTGCCGCTGAATGGGCGGCGCTACACCGACCTGGCGCTGCTCACCCCGGGGGTCACCCAGGACCCGCGCAGCCTGACCTCCAGCTCCAACGGCGACCTGGCCTTCGGGGGAGTGCGCGGCTACCAGTCTAGCTTCCTGGTGGACGGCGCCGACAACAACAACGCCTTCTTCTCGCAGGCGCGGGGCCGCTACCGCGCGCCCTACCAGTTCTCCAACGAGGTGATCCAGGAGTTCCGGGTGTCGTCGAACACCTACGGGGTGGAGCTGGGGCGGACGGGGGGCGCGGTGATCAACGTGGTCACCAAGTCGGGGAGCAACTACTGGCACGGCAGCGGCTTCTACTACCTGCGCGACAGCGCCTTCAACGCCACCAGCCCCTACGTGGGCTTCCAGCCGCCCAACCGGCAGCAGCAGTTCGGATTCACCGTAGGCGGGCCGCTGAAGCGCAACCAGATGTGGATCTTCGCGGGCTTCGACCAGCATCTCTTCCACATTCCCACGGTGGTGCAGTTCGTGGGCGGGGCGAGCACGGTCGTACCCACGCCGGCGGACTACGAGGCCAGCGACCAGGCGCTGGTCTTCGCCAGCGCCGCCGATCTCTCCACTCTGGCCGGTACCTATCCTTCGGCCCTGCTGGGGAACGCCGGCTTCTTCAAGCTGGACTGGGCCATCACCCCGCGGAACACGCTGTCGGCGCGGCTGAGCACCTCGACGTACTACGGGGCCAACAACGTCTTCTTCGACTCGGCCAGCCCCATCACCTCCTACGCCATCAGCGACAACGGGGAGGAGAAGGTCAACACGCAGAGCGCGGTGGTGTCGCTGACCAGCTCGCTGGGTCCGCAGACGATGAGCCACCTGCGGGTGCAGTTCTCGCACGATCTGCAGTCCTCCGATCCCAACACGGGGGCGGCGCTGACCCAGATCTACGACATCATCCAGGGCTTCGGGCGGTCCTCCATCCTGCCGCGGGAGACCAACGAGCGCCGGCTGCACATCGCCGAGACGGTGAGCCGGGAGGCGGGGCGCCACTCCTTCAAGTTCGGCGGCGACGTGAGCCTGGTGTGGCTGTACAACTTCTTCCCCTCGCTCTTCGGCGGAGAGTACATCTTCGACAACATCCGGGTGAACCCCTTCACCTTCGTGCCCATGACCTTCGGGCTGCGGATCACGCCGCTGCGGGCGTACGCGCACGAGGTGCCGCGGTATTACATCCAGAACTTCGGCTCGGCGGTGTCGCATCCCAACACCCAGGAGTACGCGCTGTTCGCGCAGGACACGATCCGGCTGACCGGGCACCTGGCGCTCAGCCTGGGAGTGCGCTGGGACCTGCAGACCTTCCACAGCACGGGGCTGGTGAGGAATCCGCTGTGGCCGGACTCGGGCAAAATGCCCTTCGACGGCAACAATTTCGCGCCGCGGGTGGGGCTGGCGTATTCCATCGGGGAGAAGAAGCCGCTGGTGATCCGGGCGGGAGCGGGGATCTTCTACGCGCGCGTGCCCCAGATCTACAACTCGGCGGTGGAGACCGACAACGGGATCTCCCAGAGCCACCTCTTCCTGGACAACGCCGACTTCTTCGACCGCATGGTGTTCCCCAGCTATCCGGCGCCGCTGGTGGCGTGCGCCACCAACGCCACTACCTGCACGGCGACGGGGGCGGCGGCCGGCCACCTCAGCACCGAGATCTCCGCCTTCGCGCATGACTTCCAGATGCCCTACGTGGAGCAAGCCAGCGCCAGCGCGGAGAAGGAGGTGACGGAGCGGCTGGCCATCGGCGTGAACGGGCTCTACGTGCACGGGGTGCACCTGATCCGGGCGCTGGACGCCAACCTGCCGCCGCCCATCGCGCTCGGCTATCCCGTCTTCGATGCCAGCGGGACGACCTTCACCGGGCAGTACTGGCCGGTGGAATCGTTCTCCACCTGGCAACTGGTGCCCTCGTTCACCTGCCCGTTTCCGCCCTGCATCAACCCGCTGGAGCGGCCCATCCCGCAGGTGGGCTCGATCGACGTCTTCCAGAGCGCGGCCTCCAGCGTGTACTACGGGGTGACGGTCTCGGTGCGGCGGCGGATGACCAGCGGAGT
>DATIWW010000016.1:0-9151 GCA_035519175.1 Terriglobales bacterium | reverse complement strand
CATCCGCGAAGAAACCGGGTTGCCGGTTTCGATCGCGGACGATCCCCTCGCCTCCGTGGTTCTGGGTACCGGCAAGATGCTCAGCGATTTCAAGCTGCTGCGCAAGATTTCGATCGAGTAAGATCCCGGCCATTGGCGAGCAGCCGCGCTAAAACCGGAAACCTGAGATGGAAGCCTAGCCTGTCCCGTGGAGAACTTCTTCAGCCGCTACCGCAACCTCGCCATCCTGGTGGCGGTGCTGTTCGCGCAGGTGCTGGGGCTGGCGGTGCAGGTCAAGCGGCCGGCCGATCCCAGCCATCCCGATGGTCCCTCCACCCGCCTCATCCGCCTGTGGGTGGCGGGCGCCTTCACCCCGGTGGAGAAGCTCTTCGTCCGCAGCAGCCTGTGGGCGCGCGAGACCTGGCACGACTACGTCGATCTGCGCGACGTGCGCCGGGAGAACCGCGAGCTGCGCCAGCAGATCGAAGAGCTGCGCGTGCAGCAGGCCCGCCTGCAGCAGGACGCCGAGCAGGCCCGCCGCCTGCAGTCGCTGCTGGGCTTCCAGGAGCAGTTCATCCAGCAGACGGTGGCGGCGCAGGTCATCGGCTCCAGCGGCAGCGAACTCTCCCGCGTGCTCACCCTCGACAAGGGCTCGCGCGACGGCATCCGCAACGACATGGCGGTCATCACCCCCGACGGCGTGGTGGGCAAGATCGTGCGCGTCTTTCCCGGCTCCTCGCAGGTGCTGGAGATCACCGACCAGTCCAGCGGCGTGGGCGCCATCCTGGAAAAGTCCCGCCTGCAGGGCATCGTGAAGGGCACTCCCGAGGGCGACCCCGTGCTGGACTACATCATGGTGGATGAAGCGGTGGCGCCGGGCGAGCGCGTGCTGACCTCCGGCGGCGACCGCATCTTTCCCAAGGGCCTGCCCATCGGCGCGGTGACCCGGGTGGGCAAGGGCCACGACCTCTTCCACGCCATCTACCTGAAGCCGGCCGCCGACCTCGCTCGCCTGGAAGAGGTCCTGATCATCACCAAGGTGGAGGAGCGGGCGCCGGCTGCCGACCAGGCGGAGTCGCCGCGCGCCGCCGACATCCTGGCGCAACGCCTGCCCTCGGTGCCCAAGGCCGCGGACCCCGCCGCGGACAAGTCCGGCGCCCCCGCCGACGCCGGCAAGAAGCCCCCGCCTCCGGCTCCACCGGCGCACAAGCCCCAGGATGGTCCGCAATGAAGGGCGCGCTCATCTACACCTCGCGCGAGGAGATCGAGGTCCACCGCTTCAGCGTGTGGGTGACGGTGGGTGTCCCTCTGGCCGCCCTGTTCCTGCAGGCCTTTCTGCCCGTGCGCCTGCACTTTGCCTCCATCTTCGATCTGCCCTTGCTGGTGACCATCTACTTCGGCATGACCCGGCGCAGCCCGGTGAGCGGACTGGTGACCGGCGGCCTCATCGGCTTGGTGCAGGACAGCCTGACCCACCAGCCCCTGGGGGTCTACGGCATCGCCAAGACCTTGATCGGCTTCTTCGCTTCCTCGCTGGGAGTGAAGCTGGACGTGGACAGCCCCTTGACCCGGGTGCTGCTCCCCGCCGCCTTCTACATCGTGCACCAGGCCATCTATTTCCTGGTGGCCCGGGGGCTGGTGCGGCAGGCCCTGGACTGGCCCTGGCTCTACACCCTGGGCGCCGCCCTGGCCAATGGCGTGCTCGCGGTGGTGCTGTTCGCCATCCTCGACCGCTTCAAGCAACGGACGTGAAAAAAATGCCCGCACACCCGCTGCACCACATTCAGTGCACCCCTTTTGGGCTTACAATCCTGGGTACTCGGTACCGGGTACCAGGTACTGTGGTTCCATGATCGGTCGCGACGACAAAGTTTCCTCCGGCAAGATCACCGCCGTGCAGTACCTGATCCTGGCCATGTTCCTGCTGCTGGCCTGGGGGTTATGGCGTCTGCAGGTGCTGGGCAGCCAGCAGTGGGAGTTGGCGGCGGAGCGCAACCGCATCCGCACCGTCCCCATCCTGGCTCCCCGCGGCAAGATCCTCGACCGCGAGGGCCGCGTCATCGTCGACAACTATCCTTCCTTCTCGGCGTTGCTGCTGCGCGACCAGGCCCGCAACCTGGGCGCCGACGTGGAGCGCATCGCCAACGGCCTGGACATGACCCCGGCGGAGGTGCGCGAGCACCTGCGCCGCGCCGGCAACCAGCCCCAGATCCTGCTCAAGGACGACATCACTCCCGACGAGCTGGCCTTCGTCGAGTCCCACAAGAACGAGCTTCCCGAGCTGGAGACGGTGGTGGTACACCGCCGCCTCTATCCCCGCAACGGCTTCCTGGCCCACCTCATCGGCTACGTGGGCGAGGTCAGCGAGGAGATGCTTGATAACCCCAAGTACGAGTTCTTCCAGCCCGGCGACGTGGTGGGCAAGTCGGGCGTGGAGCAGTACTACAACGACATCCTGATGGGGCAGAACGGCTACCGCCGCGTGGTGGTGAACAGCCGCGGCAAAGAGCTGGGACAGCTCGCCGACCAGCCCGCCACCCCGGGCAAGCCGCTCAAGCTCACCATCGATCTCGACCTGCAGATCGCCGCCGAGGAGGCCCTGGAAGGGAAGAACGGCGCCATCGTGGCGCTGGATCCGCGCAGCGGGGAGGTACTGGCCATGGCCAGCCGCCCCAGCTTCGATCCCAACGACTTTGCCGTGCGCATCTCCCCGCAGGAGTGGGCCCAGTTGGTCAACGATCCGGGCAAGCCCATGCTCAACAAGGCCATCCAGGCGCAGCTCGCCCCCGGCTCTACCTTCAAGATCGTGATGGCGACGGCCGGCCTGCAGGAGGGCATCGCCCAGGACATGGTGGTCAACTGTCCCGGCGGCAAGACCTTCTACGGCCACTTCTATAAGTGCCACGCCGTCCACGGCAACGTCGAGATCCACCGCGCCATCGTGCAGTCCTGCGACTCGTTCTTCTATACCCTGGCGGAGCGCCTGGGCATCGAGCGCATCGCCCGCTACGCCACCGCCCTGGGCCTGGGACAGAAGACCGGCATCGACCTGCCCAATGAGGCCTCGGGCGTGATCCCTTCCGAAGAGTGGAAGATCAGGAACTTCAAGCAGAAGTGGTACGCCGGGGAGACCATCTCGGTGGGCATCGGGCAGGGCGCGGTGACCGTGACGCCGATCCAACTCGCGCATACGGTGGGGGGTATCGCCTCCGACGGAGTGCTGCGCCGCCCCCACGTGGCTTTCCCCGACGGGCTGCCGCCGCACTACAAGGAAGCCCTGGCCGGCTATCCCGAAGAAGTGCGCGTGTCCATCGACCCCACGAACTGGGAGATCATCACCGACGCCATGGCGGACGTGACCAATCCCGGCGGTACCGCTGCCGCCAGCCATCTCGAAGGCATCGATTTCGCCGGCAAGACGGGCAGCGCCCAGACCATGAGCAACGAGCTCGCCCGCAAGCTGGGGCACGCCCATTCCGTCGGCGACACCGGCTGGTTCGTGGGCATGACCCCGCGCCGCGATCCCGAGATCGTGGTCGCGGCCATGGTGGAAGAGGGCGAGCACGGCACCGTGGCCGCGCACCTGGCCGCCCAGGTCATCAAGGCCTACGTGGAGAAGCAGCGCCGCCGGCAGCTCAAGGTGGCCCGCGGGCCGCAGCATCCGCCCGCCTTCGAGATGACGGGCGTGTGGAGCGTCTCCGGCGAGGACGGCCGCGAGACCTTCCAGGCCGGCCGCTTCCGCCTGCCCCTCGGCCTGCACCACCTGCCGCTGGCTTTGGCGGCTCCCGGCCTGGATGCTCTGAAGCAGGAGACGAGTCACTAGGAACGAGAAACCAGAAACGAGAAACTGCCGTTTGAGCCGTTACATCTCATTCCGCGACTTCGACTGGGTGCTGCTGGGCTTTGTGCTCCTCATCTCCGTGCTGGGGGTGATGGAGATCTACAGTGCCACCTACACCACCAAGTTCGCGGGCGCGCACGTGCGCCAGATCTACTGGATCCTGGCCGGGCTGGCGGTCATGTTCCTGGTCAGCCGCATCAACTACCAGGGCCTGCTCGACCAGGTGCACTGGATGTACATCGCCTCCATCCTCTCCCTGCTGGGGGTGCTCGTCTTCGGGCAGAAGTACCTGGGAGCGCGGCGCTGGATCCGGCTGCCTGGCGGCCAGCACTTCCAGCCTTCGGAGTGGGTGAAGCTGGTGCTGATCCTGGCGGTGGCCAAGTACTTTGCCGAGCCGCGCAGCGACCACGCCACCCCCACCGACATCGTCAAGGTGGGCGCCCTGGTCGGTTTTCCCATGCTGCTGGTGCTGGCCCAGCCCGACATGGGGACGGCCCTGACCTATGTCCCCATCGTGTTGGCCGGGCTGTTTCTGGGCGGGCTGCGCCTGAAGCATGCCCTGGTGCTGGGGCTGCTGGCGGCCACCCTGGCGCCCATCGGCTGGCACTTCATGAAGCCCTACCAGAAAGCCCGCCTGGTCAGCTTCCGCGACCCCGACGCCGATCCCCAGGGCTCGGGATACCAGATCCAGCAATCCCTGATCGCGGTGGGCTCGGGCGGCATCTTCGGCAAGGGGACGGCCAAGGGCTCGCAGACCCAGGGGTTCCTGCCCATCCCGCACACCGACTTCATCTTCGCCGCCCTGGCCGAGGAGCACGGTTTTGTAGGCGCGCTGGGGGTGCTGCTGCTATACTTCATGGTGCTGATGCGTTTGGTCCACAATGCTCAGACGGCGCCCGACCGCGCCGGCTCGTTCGTTGTGATGGGAGTGGTGGCTGTGCTGGCCTTCCACGTCCTGGTCAACGTCGGCATGGTGGTCGGCTTCATGCCGGTCACCGGCATACCGCTGCCGCTGATGAGTTACGGCGGCTCGTCGGTTTTGTTCATGTTTCTGGCGCTGGGAATCGTGATGAACATCCGCATGCGCCGTTTCGTGAACTGAGCCAGCAGGCGCCCACGGACTTCGGGTCCGCTGCGCCGGGTTCCTGGCAGGGAACCAAACCCGCTGCCGCCTTCGGGCGCCAGCAGAAAGACCAGAAGCAAGAGATTCGTTCGGCCCTGAAACTGTCAGGGCAAACCGGCCGGAGAAGTGAGGGCCGGGCAGGAAAGAAAGCACGGCGCCGCCCCGGGCAAGCCCCGGGAAGGCGATGGGTAACGGCCCCGCCCCGCAAGTGCGGGAAAGAGTAGAGTGGCCACCATCCGTCACAAGGCGCCGGACAGGCAAAGAGATTTGAGTTTGCACGTCAACCCAGGGTTTCCACAGCCGCTCGCCGAGCCAGGACCGGGTCAAGCCCTGTCCCGGGGGCGCGGGCTGGTTCTCCACGTTGAGCGTGGCCGGCGCCTTCCCCGCCGCCGCGCGTGGGACTCTCCGGGTGTGCTTCCTTCCGCCAGCCTTCCTTCGCCTTCCTGCCGGTAGATCCGCGGACCCGCAAGGGCGCGGAACCGGAGTGAGCATGAACAAGGAACTGTACGTCGCCTCGACCCCCCACGAAACCAAGGTGGCCATCGTCGAGGAAGATCAGCTGACCGAAATCTACTTCGAGCGTGAGAACGAGTACACGCTCGCGGGCTCCATCTACAAAGGGCGCGTGACCCGGGTGCTGCCCGGGATGCAGTCCGCGTTCGTGGACATCGGTCTGGAGCGCGATGCCTTCCTGTACGTCACCGACTTCCTGGAAGAGCAGGGCGACGAGCAGGAGGAGTTCGAGGAACTGCCCGCGTCGCAGGCGCCCGAGCACGCGCCGCGCTTTGCCGAGGGTGCCCCGGCGGCCGCCGCAGCGGATGCTGAGGAGCAACCCGGGCCGGAGCAAGCACCGGCGCGCGGCCCCGAGTCCGCCCGCGAAGGCCGGCCGGAGCCGCGCCGCGAAGACGAGAGCGAAGAGGGCGGGTCGCGGCGCTGGCGCGGGCGCCGCCGCCGCGGACGCCGCGGCCGCGGAGGCGTTGCCGACTCCAAGTCCTCCCGCCAGCCCGGCGGAGAAGAGCCGCCGCGCCGCGATTTCCAGCGCGAGCAGCCCCAACGTCCTCCTGAAGGCCGGCGCGACGCCTTCCAGCGTCCGCCCGACTACCAGCCCATCATCTTGCCGGGAGAGTCGCTCTCCAAGTACCGCAACCGGGCGCCGCAACCGCCGGCGGAAGCGCCCGCCGAAGCGCCCGCGCGCGAAGAGCGCCCCGCTCCCGAGCCGCGCCCCATGCCCCGCGGCTTCGAGCCCCGCTACTCCGCCTTCGTGATCCCGCCCGAAGAGCCGGGGACGGCGGAGCCGGAACCCGAGCCCGAGCCCGAGATTCCCGCCTCCCACGAGGAAGAGGAGCGGTCGAACGCGGCCGCGATGGCGGCCGGCGCCATGGAAGAGGAGGAAGAGGTCGCGCCGCCCGCGCACGCCCCCGAGCCGCGCGAAGAGGCCCAGGCCCGGCCCGCCGCCGAGGGCCGTCCCCAGGCTGCCTTCGCACCCGGCGCAGGGGTGATGGAGGAAGAGGAGATCGAGGAGGAGGAAGCCGACGAGGCTCCCGGCTACGGCGAAGAGGCCGAGGAGGACGAGTTCGAGGAACTGGAAGAGGAGATCCTCGACAGCGCCGAGACGCGCGAGCCCAACGAGGGCAACGGCCAGCTCACCGAGGTGCTGCGCGACGCCGAGGCGGAACACGCCTTCGCCGACGAAGAAGGCGAGGGAGAGGAGGAAGAGGGCGAGGAACGGGAAGCGGAGATCTCCGAAGCCCAGCGCCTCGCCGAAGCCGGGGAAACGGGAGCCGAAGCGGGCGAGGAGGGCGAAGGCCGCGCCAAGTTGCGCGCTCCCGCCTCCACTGCCGGCTACCAGCAACGCGCCGAAGTGCTGCCCGGCGAGCGCCGCCGCCGCGACGGCCGCGGTGGCCGCCGCGGAGGCCGCCGCATGCGCGGAGGCCGCCGCAACTCGCCTCGCTCCCTCCCCCTGATCAGCGAACTGCTCAAGGAAGGCCAGGAGATCCTGGTGCAGATCGCCAAGGAGCCCATGGGCAAGAAGGGCGCCCGCATCACCAGCCACATCGCCCTGCCCGGACGCTTCCTGGTGTACATGCCCACGGTCAACCACGTGGGGGTGTCGCGCAAGATCTCGAGCGACGAGGAGCGGCAGCGCCTGAAGCGCATCCTGCTCAGCGAGCGCCAGAACGGCCACGGCGGCTTCATCGTGCGCACCGCGGCGGCGGGCGCCGGCGAGGATGAGCTGCGCGCCGACATCCGCTTCCTCATCAACCTGTGGAACGAGATCCGCGCCCGCGCCGACGCCGGCAAGGCCCCTGCGCTCATCTACCACGACCTCAACCTGGTGGAGCGCATCCTGCGCGACCAGGTGGGCGCCAACTTCTCCCACATCTGGGTGGACTCGGAGCCCGAGTACGAGCGCACCCTGCGCTTCCTCAACCGCTTCCAGCCCGCCCTGGTCAAGCGCGTCAAGCTCTACAGCAAGGAGACGCCGCTGTTCGAGCAGTTCAACATCCAGGAGGAGATCAACAAGGCGCTCAAGTCGAAGGTGTGGCTGAAGTCGGGCGGCTACATCGTCATCAACCAGACCGAAGCGCTGGTGGCCATCGACGTCAACACCGGCAAGTACGTGGGCAAGACCCAGCGCCTGGAAGACACCATCGTCAAGACCAACGTGGACGCCATCAAGGAGATCGTGCGCCAGGTCCGCCTGCGCGACCTGGGCGGCATCATCATCATCGACTTCATCGACATGGACGAGCGCCGCAACCGCCAGAAGGTCATGCAGGCCCTGGAGGAGGCGCTGCGCGCCGACCGCGCTCCCTCCAAGGTTCTCCAGTTCAATGATTTCGGCCTGGTGGCCATCACCCGCAAGCGCGTCAAGCAGTCCCTGGAGCGCACCCTTTCCACCCAGTGCGCCTACTGCACCGGCACCGGCATGGTCAAGGGCGTCACCACCGTCTGCAACGAGATCTGGGTGGAGATGAAGAAGATGGTCAAGCAACTGGATCGCGGCGACGTGATCCTGCGCGTGCATCCCGAGGTGGCCAAGGGCCTGAAGGCCAACAACGCCCGCTGGCTCACCGACATGGAGGAACTGACCGGCCGCACCGTCATCGTGAAGGCGGATCCCACGCTCCACCAGGAGCAGTTCGACTTTCACTAGAGCTCAGCTCTTAGCTGTTAGCTCTTAGGCTTTAACTCCCGGCCGCGGCACCCGCTGCGGCCGCGTGTCTGCCCGCCGAGGCGCACCCCAGCCGTCACTGTGCGCTTTCCCGCGCCCTCATTTATCCTGAGAAGACCGCAGGGGCGGGGCATGCCCATCACCGACGACGTCAAGCTGGGGAAGAATGTCCAGATCCACCACCGCGATCTGGTCAACCTCTACGGCTGCACGGTGGGCGACGACAGCCGCATCGGCGCCTTCGTCGAGATCCAGAAGAACGCGGTGGTGGGCCGCCGTTGTAAGATATCGTCACACTCGTTCCTCTGCGAGGGGGTCACCCTGGAGGACGAAGTCTTCGTGGGCCACGGCGTGATGTTCATCAACGACCGTTACCCGCGCGCCACCGCCGGCGGCAAGCTGCAGAGCGAGGCCGACTGGCAGGTGGTCCCCGTCCGGGTGAAGCAGGGAGCGTCGATCGGCTCGGGCGCCGTCATCTTGTGCGGCGTCACCATCGGCCGCGAAGCCGTCATCGGGGCGGGCGCGGTGGTGACCAAGGACGTGCCCGACCACGCCATCGTGGCGGGCGTGCCCGCCCGCGTGATAGGAGACATCCGCAAACGAGGCAAGCACAGCAAATGACCACCCTGGGCCTGTGGCTGGTGATCCTGAGCGCGGTGTGCACCGCCGTCGCCAACCTCATGATGCGCCGCGGCGTCCTCAACATCGGCCACTTCCAGCTCTCCGCCTCGGCCATGAAGACGCAGTTCCTCGCCCTGGCGCAGCAGCCCCTGTTCGTGATCGGATTCCTGCTCTACGGCGTGGCCGCGCTCATCTGGTTCCGGGTGCTGGCCTCCGAGCCTCTCTCCAGCAGCTATCCCCTGCTGGTCAGCCTCACCTTCCTGCTGGTCACGGTGGGCGCCATGCTGGTCTTCGGGGAGAAGGTGAACGCGGTCAAGGTGGCCGGGCTGTTCGTCATCCTCTTCGGCATCCTGCTGGTGGCCCGTGCCTGAGCCCGGCGCCAAGCTGCGCGTGGGCGTGATCGGCTACGGCT
>DATIWW010000015.1:0-2058 GCA_035519175.1 Terriglobales bacterium | reverse complement strand
GGTTATGAAGAAGGCGCGGACGAGAAGGGCCTCGAATATGCTAAGAAGAAGCCCCGCATCGTCATGGAGAGCATGAAGGAGTTCAGCAAGCCCCGTTACGGCGTGGATGTCCTGAAGGTCGAGGTGCCCGTCAACCTGAAGTTCGTCGAGGGCGCCAAGGCCTGCGGCGGCGAGAAGTCCTACTCCAAGGCCGAGGCCATGAAGTACTTCAAGGAAGCCGCTGCGGTCACCAGCAAGCCCTTCATCTACCTTTCCGCCGGCGTCTCCAACGCCGAGTTCACCGAGGCGCTGGAAATGGCCGCCGAGGCGGGGGTGAAGTTCAACGGCGTACTCTGCGGCCGCGCCACCTGGAAGGACGGCATCCCCGTCTACGGCAAGCAGGGCGCCGCCGCCTTCCGCCAGTGGCTCGAGAACGAGGGCGTAAAGAACATTGAGAACGTCAACCAGCGGCTCAAGAAGGCCTCGTCCTGGTTCCCCATCTACGAGGCCGAACCCGCCATGGCGGGACGCTAGCTTCCGCGGATGTCATCCCGAGCGTAGCGAGGGATCTGCAGTTCCGGCGGGCCTCGGGCCCGCCTTCCTTTTCACCGCCGAGTTCGCCGAGAAATTACTGAACTGTCATCCTTCGCGAGGCGAAGCCGAGCGGAGGATCCGACGAGATCGCTCGCGCAACCGGGCCGGTGGTGTAGGCAGCCGCGCCAGATCCTCCCGCCTCCCTTTGGTCGGCGGAAGGATGACACCTTCAGGAAGATGGGATCCAAATCACCCGATCACCCGTCCGCCCGATGCCCCTTACTCCCACTCGATCGTCCCCGGGGGCTTCGAGGTCACGTCGTACACCACCCGGTTGATGCCCTTCACCTCGTTCACGATGCGGCTGGAGATGCGCTTCAGCACCTCCCAGGGCAGTTCGGCCACGTCGGCGGTCATGGCGTCCTCGCTCAGCACGGCGCGGATGGCGCAGGTGTAGGCATAGGTGCGCGCGTCGCCCATCACTCCCACCGACATCACCGGCAGCAGCACCGCGAACGACTGCCACAGCTTCTGGTAGAGGCCCGCCGCCTTGATCTCCGAGACCACGATGTCGTCGGCCTCCTGCAAGAGCGCGATGCGCTCGGGCGTGGCCTCGCCCAGGATGCGCACCGCCAAGCCCGGCCCGGGGAAGGGCTGGCGCTGCAGGATCTCCTCCGGCATGCCCAGGTCGCGCCCGATGCGGCGCACCTCGTCCTTGAACAATTCCTTGAGCGGCTCGATGAGCTTGAGCTTCATCTTCTCCGGCAGCCCGCCCACGTTGTGGTGCGTCTTGATCACCTGCGAGGGCCCGCGCACCGAGCGTGACTCGATCACGTCGGGATAGAGCGTGCCCTGCACCAGCCACTCCACCTTTCCGACTTTCTGTTCGATCTTGTGCGCTTCTTCGTCGAAGACGGCGATGAACTCGGCGCCGATGATCTTGCGCTTCTTCTCCGGGTCGGTGACGCCGGCGAGCTTGCTGAGGAAGCGCGCGCTGGCGTCCACCGCCTCCAAGTTCAGGCCCAACTTGCCGCGCAGGTTGTCCTGCACCTTCTGGAACTCATTCTTGCGCAGCACTCCGTTGTTGACGAAGACGCAGGTCAGGCGCTCGCCCAGCGCGTGCGCCACCAGCGTGGCCGCCACCGCCGAGTCCACTCCGCCGGAGAGCGCGCAGATGGCGCGCCCCTCGCCCACCTGCTGCTGGACCTGGGCGATGGTCGAATCGATGAAGTGCTGCGGGGTCCACTCCGGCCGCGCCCCGCAGATGTCGAGCACGAAGTTCCGCAGGATGTCGGTGCCGCGCTGGGTGTGGTGCACCTCGGGATGGAACTGCACCGCGTACATCTTCTTCTCGGGACTCTCGATGGCTGCGATGGCGTTAGCCGTGCGCGCCGTCTGGTGGAAGCCCGGGGGCAATTGGCGCACATTGTCGCCGTGCGACATCCACACCGGGAGCGAGCGCGGCAGGTCGCGGAAGAGCCGCGAGCCGTCGAGGAACTCCACCTCGGCGTGGCCGTACTCGCGCTTGCTGGCGGCTTCCACCTT
>DATIWW010000014.1:0-2396 GCA_035519175.1 Terriglobales bacterium | reverse complement strand
CGTCGTTGGATGCGAAGTTGTGCAGCCGCGCCAGAGTCTCCCGAACCTGGCGCAAAGTTCGCTCGCGGAACACAGGGTTGACGGGAGACCACACGATGTCGTCCGGGTATCTCAGGTCCTGGTAGAGCGAAGCGGTGTCGTAGGGAATGAACGCGCATTCGTTGTCGGGCGTGTTGTAGTTGGAGATCTGCGTCTTGGTCTTGAGCACGCCGATGACGGCGAAGCGCATGCCGTTGATGGTGATCTCCTCGCCTTCGGGAGGGATCTCGCCAAAGAGTTTGTCCGCGGCCTTGGCGCCGAGCACGGCGACGCGCTGCTTCTGCACCTGGTCCTCGGGCGAGAGCCAGCGGCCGGTGGCCATGGTCTCGTTGCGGATGCGGCCGTAGACGCTGTAGGCGGCGCGCACGGTCATGGTCTGGGTGCGGTAGCCCCGCACCACGGTGGCGCCGCGGATCATGAACTCGGGTGAAATCGCCCCCACCAGCGGCACCGCATCGCGGATGGCCTCCACGTCCGCCAGCTCCAGGCGGATTTTGCGTCCCGCGCGCTCCCCGCCCGCCTGGCTCGACGTCTGCCCGCCGAACATCAGCACCAGGTCCTGGCCCACCGCGCGGAATGCCGTGGACAGCGCCACGTGGAAGCCGTCGCCGTAGGAATAGAGGATGACGAAGCAGGCCACGCCCCAGGCCAGGCTGATGCAGGTGAGGATGCTGCGCGGGCGGTTGAAGCGCAGCGCCTGCGCCGCCTCCGCGAGGATCGACCTAACGCTCATAGCTCAGCGCCTCCACCGGGGTCAGCGACGCGGCGCGCCACGCGGGCCACAGCGCCGAGGCCACGGCGATCACGCCGAGGGCGGCGAAGGAGAGCGCGGTGGTGGTTCCGTTCACCGGCAGCCCGCCGAACATGTCGCCCTTGGGCAGCGTGTTGACCGCCGCCGCCAGCCCGTAGGCCCCCAGCCATCCTCCCAGCCCGCTGAGCACGGCCAGCAGCATGCCCTCGAGCAGGAAGTCGCCCAGGATCCGCCGCCGGGTCGCGCCCAGCGCCTTGCGCAGCCCGATTTCGCGGGTTCGCTCCGTCACCGAGACCAGCATGATGTTCATCACGCCCACCCCGCCCAGCGTGAGGGTGACCACCGCGATGATCCCGAGGAACACGGTCATTGAGGTGAAGATGCCGTCCACCAGCTGCGCCTGCTCCACCGTGTCCCAGATGTAGACCGCGCCCTTGTCCTCCGCGTCGTAGCGGTGGTTGCGCGCCAGCACCCGCTTCACCTGGTCGCGCGCCTCCTTGAATTCGTCGAGCGATGCCGGCACGTAGATCATGTCGCTGATGATGCCGGGATGGAAGTTGGCATCCTTGAGCGGGATGTCGCGCACCATGGTGCGGTAGGGCACGTAGATCTTGTCGCTGTCCAGGCCGTTGTAGTCGCTGTTCTGGCTCTTGGCCGGCATCAGCCCGACCACCCGGTAGGGCAGCCCGTTGATGGCGACCTGCCCGCCCAGCGCGCCCGGGCGGTCTGCGAACAGCTGCTTGCGGACGTTATCGCCCAGTATCGCGACCCGATCCTCTTCCTCGTTGTCCTTTTCCACCAGGAAGCGCCCCCGGTCCACCGGGATGGTGCGGATCCGGGCATAGAGCGGCTCCACGCCCATGGCGCTGAACGTTCCGCTGTTGTAGGGGCTGACCGCGCGCACCTGGTTTTGCAGCTCGCCCACCACGTAGCGGACGCGGAAGCATTCCGTGCGGATGTCTTCGATGTCGTGGTAGTCCAGCCGGATGCGCCGTCCGGCGCGCTGCCCGCCGGCCTGCATCTCGGTGCGCCCGGGGAAGATGAGCACGATGTTCTCCCCCAGTTGCTTCATGTTGTTGTGCTGGCCTTCCTTGAAACCGTCGCCCATGGCCACGATCAACACGATGGAGGCCACGCCCCAGGCGATGCCGGCCATGGTGAGCAGGCTGCGCAGCTTGTTCCGCAGCAGACTGGAGGCGACTTGTGCGAAGACTTCCTTGAGAAAAGACATTGAAATATCTCGCGCCAAGCCGCCAAGCCGCAAAGGAAATTCAAACTAGTTCATTCGTACTTTGCGGCTTGGCGGCTTGGCGCGAAAATCTGCTTTACTGCAGCACCACCTGCTGCCCCTCGGACAGGCCCTTCACGATCTGGGTCTTGGAGCCGTTGCTGATGCCGGTGACCACGGCGACACGGCGCTTGCCCTTCTCGGCCGTCGGATCCGGCACTTCCACTTCGGTGGAGCGGTCCTTTTTGTAGATGATGGCCCCTTCCGGCACTGCCAGGACGCCTTTGCGCTCCTCCAGCATGACCTCCGCGTTGGCCGTCATCGTCGCCATCAGCTTCCGCTGCTCGTTGGAGATAGATACCCGCACCTCGAAGGTGG
>DATIWW010000013.1:0-4434 GCA_035519175.1 Terriglobales bacterium | reverse complement strand
TGGATCCTGGACGACATCTCGCCCCTGCGCGCCCTCACCCCGGAATTGATGGCCAAGGAGGCGGTGCTGCTCACGGGCAGACCCGTGGTGCAGTACCTTAGCGCCGGCGGCGGCTGGCCGGAGGGCGACGAGACCTTCAGCGGCCCGGAGAGGCCCGGCAATGCCCTCATCACCTACTACCAGCGCAGCCGCCACATCTTCGGCGACCTGAAGATCCAGATCTACGACTCCGAGGGCAACCTGGTCGACACTATCGCCGGCAGCAAGCACCGCGGCCTGAACCGCGCCGTCTGGTCCATGCTGCTGAAGGCGCCGGCGGTCCCGCCCGCGGCCACCGCGCTGTTCGCGGCGGCCCAGGGCCCGCGCGTCCCGCCCGGCACCTACACCGTGAAGTTGACCAAGGGCGACCAGGTGTATACCGCCCCCTTGCAGGTGGTGATGGACCCGCGCGCTCCCTACTCGCTGGAGGACCGCAAGGCGCAGTTCGCCCTGGCCATGAAGGTGTACAAGCTGCTGGGGCACATGACCTGGGCCACGGACGCCATCACCGGGGTGCGCGACGCGGCCACGGCGCGCGCCGCCAAGCTGGGCGCCAAGGACCCGCTGCGCGCCCGCCTGGAGAAACTGGCGGCGGCCAGCGACGCGCTGCGCTCCAAGATCGTGGCCACCAAGGAAGGCGGCGCCATCACCGGGGAAGAGCGCATCCGCGAGCACATCGGGCGGCTCTACGGCGACGTGACCGGCTACGAAGGCCGGCCCACCGACTACCAGGTCAAGTACGCCGACACGCTCGCGCACGACCTGGAAGACGTGATCCGCGACTTCCAGGCGCTCACCGACAAGGATCTGGCCGGGCTCAACAAGGCGCTGGCCGGCAAGAAGCTCGAGCCCATCCAGGTCCTGAAGGAAGGGGACTGGGAGAAGCGGCACCCGGGCGGGGCCTCGAGTGCAGGGGCGGCCACGGCAACCGCGTTCAAGGAGACGGACTAGAGACATGCGCAAGATATTGTTCCTGCTGGTCTTGGCCGCGCTGGCGCGGCCATGACCGCCGCACAAGACAAGACCGCCGACGCGGCCCCGGTCTGCTAGACTTCCCGGCATGATCACGGGAACGCACGTCCTGTTTTACAGCACGGACGCCGAGGCCGACCGCGCCTTCTTTCGCGACATCCTGGGATTTTCCGCGGTGGATGCCGGCGGAGGCTGGCTGATCTTTGCGCTGCCTCCCGCCGAGGCCGGCATCCACCCGGTGGAGAAGGGCGAGAGCCGCCCGCCGATGCACGGCGGCCGCTCCCTGCTGGGGGCTGTGGTCTATCTCATGTGCGACGATCTCGCCGCCGAGATGGAGCGGCTGCGCGCCAAGAAGGTAGAGTGCTCGCCCGCGGAGGCCGCGGAGTGGGGGAAAAAGACGACCCTCCGCTTGCCCAGCGGGGGCGAGATCGGCCTCTACCAGCCTCGCCATCCCACCGCCCTCGACCTCAAGCCCAGGTAGGACCGCACGAGTCCCAATCTCCCCTCCACCAGCCCCCGAACGAGGTATCCTTACCCCCCTTCCTGGAAGGCGGCCAAGCGTGCCGCCGGGAAGTCGCCGATGCGGAAGTACGCGATCATCAATGCGCTGGTTCGCAAGAACCGTTACCGGAGATACCTCGAGATCTGCACTCCCGATACCGGTGGCACCTTTTCCCGGGTGGCGCGGGGCTCGCTGCAGGTCTGCCACCGGCTGATGTATCGCTGTCCCCCGGGCTTCGAGGACGACAGCGCGATCGATTTTCGCAGCCCGGATGAGCGCATCGAGGGGCTCCTCCCGCCGGGCACGCTCTACGACATCATCTTCATCGACCCGTGGCACACCTACGAGTGCTCCCAGCGCGACTTCCAGGCGGGACTCGCGCTGCTGGCGCCCGGAGGTACCCTGGTTCTCCACGATTGCTGTCCGGTGGAGCGGAAGATGGTCAGCCCGGCGCCACCGGTCCCCTGGCGGCTCTGGCAGGGAGTGAGTTACTGCGCCTACCTCGACCTGGTGGGGTCGCTGCCGGACGCGACCTGGTACACGGTGGACACCGACTACGGCTGCGGCGTCATCCGGAAGCGGCCCGGTGAGAACCAGACCGCCGGCAGCGGCGAGCGCGAGATCTTCCAGCAGTGGGACCGCCTGCGCTCCCGGAACCAGTACGACGTCTTCGATTTCTACGAGCAGCACCGGAGGGAGTTGCTGAACCTGATCTCGGTGGAGGATTTCCTCGTCCGCGAAGGCATTCCCCGGCGCTTCCTGCTGCCCACGCCCGCCTACGGGCTGCAGCGCGCCGCCACCTGGCTGCACGCGACCTACGCCCGCTTCCGGCGCGCCGGACTCGCCCCCCTACGCCGGCGCCGCTGGAATCACTGGTTCTCGACCTGGAAGGAATCGAAGTAGCGCGCGGCCGTGTCGGGAAGCTCCTGCCCCGCCGACTTGGGGACGATGTACTGCACCACGTAGACCCTCTTGTCCACCAGGTAGAAGCGGGCCGCCACGAAGCCCTGGTTGCCGTGGGGGTCGGTGGCGATGAACCGGAGCTCGCGGCCGGGGTAGCGGCCCAGGGTGATGGCGCGCCTGGAGATCAACCCACCCTTGGGGACCGCGGCCTCGGGCGCCTGGTCGAGGTCGAAGCCGGCCTCACCGAGGTCGAAGTAGCCGGCGGCATAGAAGGCGCCGCTGCGGTCGGTGGCCATGGCCATGTGCTGCTGGAACTTGCTGCCATCGGCGCCCGGGGCCTGCTGCGATTGCAGCGTGGGCTGGACCGGGAACAGGATGCGATAGCGTCCCTCCGGCGATGCATAGGAGACCCAGGGCGCGGGCTTGCATCCCAGCGCCAGGGCGAGCAGCAGCAGCCAGCCGGCAGCGGCTTTTCTCATCGAACCCCTCCGAGCGGGGCGGCAGGGTGCCTATTCTCCTCCCGGTCCAAGCGGAAGGCAACTGTGGGAGCTTCTAGGCGACTTGACGTCGCAGGAAGGCAAGGGTCTTCTGGTTGAATTCCTCCGTGCTCTCGTAGATGGACGCGTGCGAACAGCCCTCGAAGATAAGCAGCTCGGAGCGGCGTAGGGCGCCGGTCATCGCGTCCGCAAAGCGGAGCGAGGTCAGCGTGTCCTTCCCGCCGAAGGTGATTTGCGTGGGCGCCGCGATGCGGCCCAACTGCGCCAAGGCGTCATGGGCGATGACCGCGTTCGAGTGCTGCAGGAAGGAGGCCAGGGGCTGGGCGGGCCGGCTGCGCACGAAACCGGCAAGCGAACGGATGTAGTCCGGCTTGGCGGCATACAATTCGGGCGTGAAGCACCAGGGAAAGAGGCTCAGGATGACCATCTCCGGAACGCTGCCCAGCGCCTTGGCGGTCGCTTGCCATCCCTCGACCACGGTCTTGATGAACGGGTCGGTCTTGGGCCAGCCACTGTGCAGGGACAAAGACTTGACCTTGTCCGGGTACTGGGCCGCCAGCCACATGCCGGTGGCTGCGCCCAGCGACAGGCCGAAGATGTGTGCGCTCCCGATCCCCAGCGCCTGCAGGAAAGCGGCTACATCGTCGGCGAAGAGTTCGGTGCTGCAGGCGCCCTCGGGCTTGTCGCTTTCCCCCGTCCCGCGCAGGTCGACGGAGATGCAGGTGAAGTGCTTCGCGTACTCGGCCACCTGGAAGGCATAGCAAGCGCAATCCGCGGCCAGGTAGGGGATCAGGATCAGGGGCTCGCCGGATCCCTGCTGGTCGTAGTTCATGCTGATGTTGTTGGCTCTGACTTTCGGCATGGGGGAGGCTCCTGCGCTGGAAAGTATAGTCGAGGTCGGGCCGAGTGGCGGCCGTCTGGCAGACGGCCACCACATCACCCCGGTGCAGGCACTGTCCGAGGCGAGAGGGCTGGACGGGACGCAGGCCGGGTGGGGCTCGCGGAGCCTCCTTGGCCGAGTGGCTGGAATAGTGCTAAGCTCCGCGCCGACACCTTCTCTCATGCCCACCAGCCAGGGATCGATTCGCCTCTTTCGCGCCGCCGGCATCGACGTCTTCCTCCACTTCTCTTGGTTCCTGGTCGCTATCTACGAGATCAACGCCCGGGCCGGCGGGTATTCCTCCGCGCTCTGGAACGTAGTGGAGTACCTGGCGCTCTTCCTCATCGTGCTGCTGCACGAATTCGGCCACGCCCTGGCCTGCCGCCAGGTGGGCGGCGTGGCGAACCGCATCGTGCTCTGGCCTCTGGGCGGCGTGGCCTACGTGAATCCGCCACCGCGGCCCGGAGCCACCCTGTGGAGCATCGCCGCGGGACCCCTGGTGAATGTGGTGCTGGCGCCGGTGCTGCTGGGACTCGGGTTGCTGGTCGGGTCGAGATTCGGGCCGGACCTTCACACCCTGCTGGGGACGGTGCTGTCCATCAACCTGGGTCTGCTGATCTTCAACCTGCTGCCCATCTTCC
>DATIWW010000012.1:0-2401 GCA_035519175.1 Terriglobales bacterium | reverse complement strand
CGCCTCCGTGGTGGTCACCGCGTGCGCGTCCTCCAACGACGCCCTCGGCCAGGCCTGGCGCCTGATCCGCGACGGCCAGGCCGACGTCATGATCGCCGGCGGCACCGAGGCACCCCTCACCCCCATGGGCCTCGCCGGGTTCTGCGCCCTGCAGGCCGTGAGCACCCGCAACGACGACCCCGAGCACGCCAGCCGCCCGTTCGACAAGGACCGCGATGGCTTCGTCATGTCGGAGGGGTCCGGCGTGCTGGTGCTGGAGGAGCTGGAGCACGCAAGGAAGCGCGGCGCCCGCATCCTGGCGGAGATGGGAGGCTACGGTGCCACCTGCGACGCCAATCACCTCACCGCGCCGCACCCCCAGGGCCGGGGTGCCATCCGGGCCATCCAGCTCGCGCTGGAGACGGCGGGCCTGAAGCCCGAGGACGTGGACTACGTCAACGCCCACGGCACCTCGACGCCGATCAACGATCCCATCGAGACCAGGGCCATCAAGGCGGTCTTCGGCGACCACGCGAAGAGGCTCAAGGTTTCCTCCACCAAGTCCATGCACGGGCACCTGCTGGGCGCCGCCGGCGGCGTGGAAGCAATCGTCTCGGTGAAGGCCATCATGGACCAGTTCTTTCCGCCCACGCGCAACCTGGAGCAGGCCGACCCCGAGTGCGACCTCGACTATGTTCCGAACAAGGGCTACGGCGGGCGCATCCGCGTCGCCATCTCGAACGCCCTGGGGTTCGGCGGTCACAACGCGGTGGTGCTGTTCAAGGAGTATGCAAGCTGATGGGCCGGTAGCCGGAGGAATCAGCCTGGACATGGGTACAGCGCCGGTGGGTTGCCGCCGGCGCTGTTTTTTTCGGAGGGACGCGCGGTCAGCAGCCCGCCGAGGTGGGAGACTCTTCGCAGAAGCCCGCCGGCCTGCTTCGGGAGGCCGCTGCCGCCGCGCGCTCGAGCCGTCGGCCAAGGTTCACCAGCGCCCGGCCCGACCCGGCCAGAGCGGCAATGAGCAGCAGCGGCCGACGGTCTGCGTCCCCGCGCTCCCGGCCGGTCGTGCGGGCCGCGGCACGGGCCAGGCGTTCGCGCGCTGCAAGCTCCATGAGCTCGCGGTGATGATCCCGCATGAAGCGCTCCACGGAAAAATAGTCCTGGTACATGGTACGACCTTCCTTACGATCTCCCGGGCTGCTTCCCGGGGCTCCGGGCCGGCTCGCGCTCCGACACCAGGAACCGGCGGAGCGAAGCGAGCGTATCCTCGATCCTCTCCGCATCCAGCGTGTACGCCTTGCCGCCGTCCTTGCGCCGTTCCACCAGGTAGCCGGTGGCCGTCAGCTGGGTCAGGCCGCGGGATGCGGCCGATTGACTGATGTCCAGCGCCGTCATGATGTCGGCGGCTCGCACCTCGCCGTTCTCCGCGGCCATGCGAAGGATATGCAGGCGGTGATCGTCCGCCAGGGCGTCCAGCCGCGTGAGGATCTCCGTGCGCGACACGTCGGGCACCTCGTCCGCCGCGCCCTGCGGCAGGCGCGCGCCGAACAGGATGACCAGGTCGCGCCCGCTGATGAACTTCCCGAGGTAGGGCCCCACGTGCGCGTTGGGGGCCATGATGACGCGCTGGGCGTCCTGCACGGACCGCTCCCACCACGGGTTGGGCAGGTCCCGGCCGAGTACGAACCGCACCGCTTCCCGCCGCTCCATTCCAGCCACCGCGGCCTGGAAGGCCTCCACCGCCTTGGAGAGCATCGGACGCACCCGCGTCCATTCCTCCGCCAGGTGGGTGTCCCACATCTGGCGCAGGTGCTCGATGATGAGAGTCTTCATGGCGGGCGGATCGACGACGTAGCGGTAGGCCTGCCCCTCCAGGTCGAAGTCCAGGTCGTTGAAGTGTTCACCCAGAAAGGCCAGGTAGCTGTCCTCGGAGGCAAGGATCTTCTGCCGCTGGGCCGCCGGGGGCGGCTCGATATCCTCCATGGAGCAGCCTTCCGGGGTGATCCGCAGGTACGTGCCCAGGAGACGGTCCTGGAAGCTCTGCGGAGGCAGCACCTGCAGGTGATCCAGGTAGGCGCCGAACGAGGTCTCGTCTCCAAGGGTGGAGAATGCGTAGTACACGCCGCACATCACCAGGCGGTTCTTGTGGAGCTGCTCGAGGCTCATGCTCTCCCGGGTGCGGTGCACCCACTCCCCGAGCCCGGACACGTTGCGCTCGTTGAGGAGCATCAGGCTCTTGAGCTGGTTGTAGACCGGCTGCAGCGTGACCAGTTGGCTGCCCGCCCGGACCTGGACAGCGGCGGTGGCGTTGGCTTCAACGGGCATCTTCATTACTCCTTGCGAATAATGAAATCTTTCGCATATTCATATAATAGCATAATAAGAATGATCCGACAAGTCTCTCAAGCTCTTTTTGGGGACA
>DATIWW010000011.1:0-2909 GCA_035519175.1 Terriglobales bacterium | reverse complement strand
CTCTCCTTGCTCCCGCGCCCGGAGGGGCCAGGATCAGATGGGGGTCTGTGGAGGCGACTTTACCACGCGAAAAGGGCCTTTCCCAAGCCCTTCCGGGGGTGTTCTCTCAGGGACGCCCGCCCGCGCTCGCTTGGCTGGCTTTGCGGGCGGCCTCGAACTCGTCGCCCGGCTGCCATTGGATGAGTCCGGGCAGGCTGGCCGCCTTCCAGCCCAGGGCAAAGCCGAAACGGGCGAGCGCGGCGTCGGCGGTGAAGTCCATCTCCGGGCGATACTCGTCGCTGGGCTGGTGATAGTGCTTGGCGGTGAACTGCTTGTGCTGCTGATCGCCCCACTCCCGCGGATGTCCCTGGAACTTGTCGCCCTCGTTGAGCGAGAAGGCGGGTACGCCCACCCGCGCCAGGCTGAAGTGGTCGGAGCGGTAGTAGTAGCCGGCGCTGGGGTTGGAGTCGGGCACGATCTCCAGACGGAAGGTGCGGGCGGTGTGTTCCACCACGGGATAGAAGGTGGTGCGCTCCGCGCCCACCACCTCGACCTCCTCCGGCTCGCCCAGAGGCTGCACGTCGTCGAAGTTGAGGTCGAGCGCGAGGCGGGCCGCGGGCAGCGGCGGATGCTGGCCCAGGTACTGGGAACCCAGCAGGCCCTGCTCCTCCGCGGTCACGGAAGCGAAGAGGATGGAGCGCGGGGGCCGCTCCGCGGCGGAGGCATAGGCGCGGGCCAGCTCCAGCAGGATGGCGCAGCCGGTAGCGTTGTCGTCGGCCCCGTTGTAGATGCGGTCGCCGTCGACCGCGGGCCCGATGCCCAGGTGATCGTAGTGCGCGGTGTACATCAGCGCCTGGTCCTTGCGCGCCGGGTCGGAGCCCGGCAACAGGCCCACCACGTTGCTGGATTCAAAGGTGCGGATCCTGCTGACCAGGTGCGCCGCGAGGCGGGCGCGCAGCGGGATGGGCTGGAAGTCGCGCGAGTTGGCCTGCTGCAGGAGCTGGTCGAGGTCCAGCCCGGAGGCGGCCAGCAGCCGCCGCGCCACCGCCAACTGCACCCAGCCGGCGGCGCGCAGGTGGGGCTCGTCGCCGCCCCGCAGGTAGGACTTTTCCCCGCTCCAGGAGTTGCGCACCACCTCCCAGCCGTAGCTGGCCATCTCGGTCTTGTGGATGAGGATCACGCCCAGGGCGCCGCGGCGCGCCGCCTCCTCGTACTTGTAGGTCCAGCGGCCGTAGTAGGTCAGGGCCTTGCCCTTGAAGAAGGCGGGATCATCGGAGGGCGGCTCGCTCACCAGCATGAGCAGCACCTTGCCCTTGAGGTCGGCGTCCTTGAAGTCGTTCCACTTGTACTCGGGGGCGCGGATGCCATAGCCCACGAAAACGATGGGGGCGTCGATGTCGCCCACGGCCTCCTGCCTCTCGTCGGTAGTCACGTAGTCGTCGCCCAGCTTCAGGGGCATGGGCGGGCCTTGATCGGGGAGGAGCGTGAACGTGCTCTCGGGCTGGGTGGTGATGCCGACGAGCGGGACCTTCTGGAACCAGGTGCCGTGGTCGCCGGCGGGCTGCAGGCCGTCCAGCTCGAACTGGGTGGCGATGTAGAGGGCGGCGAGGTCGCCGCCGCGGGCCCCAGTGCCCCGGCCTTCCAGCAGGTCGTCGGCCAGGAACTTGACGTGGGCGCGCATGCGCTCCGCCGAGATGCTCTCCATCGCCGCCAGGGCGGCCCGCGGCAGGCGCGCGGCAACCCGCCCGTCCTTCGCGGCGGTGCGAGAAGGCTCTTTCTGGGCGAGGGCAAGAGGGCTCAGGACGAACAGCAGGAGGACGGCGAAGAAGGATCTGCGCATGATGGACTCTCCAAGGAAGAGCGCTGGTGCAGACCGAACATTGTACTCGGCGGCGGGAGAAAGAGGCCAGTTGGTGTCGTCGAATACGGCGCGTCGCGGTGCCCGCGAGGTCCTTCGCGGCCTGAAGGCCGCTCAGGATGACGCCATCCCGCCGAAGGCCGGATGGCGGTGATGCGCTGCTGGTCCGACCCGCGGACCGCGGGTCAGTTCTTGGAGCTTCAACCCGCCTTGAAGTCGGGGACGTCCTCGCCCGGGCGGAAGACCGCGGCCGGGGGCTTGCCCGCGGCTTGCGCCAGCCGCGCCGCGAGGCTCTCGACGTCCTGCCGGCTCCAGCCCACGCTCGAGATCTCGATCCCACCCTCGGACGTGATCAGGAAAACGGTGGGCACGTTGGTCAGCCCATAGGCGTTGGAGACGGGATAGCTGCGGGTGTCGTCGAGCAGCACGGGAAAGCTGATGCCGTACTCGCGCAAGAAGGCGGCGGTCTCCTTCTTGTCGTCCTGGGAGATGCCCAGCACGGTGGCCTTCGTCCCCGCACAGGCCTTGTGGATCCTCTCCAGGAAAGGCAGGGTGAACTGGCAGACGGGACAACTGACCTTGAAGAACGCGGCCAGCACGGGGCCGCGCTTCAGCGCCTCCGTGAGCGAGAACTTCTTGCCGTCCATGCCGGGAAGGGTGAATTCCGGGGCAGCGGCTCCAGTCTCCAGAGCAGGCATTTCAGTCCCTCCGATCGGAGTTCATTGGATTCGCCAGCAGGCCGGTGCGTTGCAGGATCTTGCGGGCCAGCCCGGTGAGGGGAAGACGGGCCAGGCGGGCGCGCGGCACCCAGCGCGTCCCACGGCCGGCGCTGCCCGCCCCGCGCCGTACCTCCACCTGGTAGTCGGTGATGGTGATGGAGTGGCGCAGGCGCAGCAGGACCCCGGCGCGGTTGGCTGCGGCGGAGGCGGGGCGCGCCGCCGGCAGCTCCCACATCCCCGGCATGAGCGCGGCCCCGGTGGGCCGGCGCAGCAGCAGCACGGCACCGTCGCGCAGCGCCAGGCGGTAGGCGAGGCGGGCCTGGCGGCGCGGCGGCGGAGGCGCGCTCGCCAGC
>DATIWW010000010.1:0-13720 GCA_035519175.1 Terriglobales bacterium | reverse complement strand
GCCGGCCCGGCGACCGGGCGGAAGCGCCGCGACGCCGGGTCGAAAATGTCGGCATGCGCGGCGCCTCCCGCGATCAACACCTTCCCGTCGGGCATGCGCGCGACCGCATTCGTCAGCTTGAAGCGTGCTTCATTCATTTGTCCGGCATCAGCGAACTTTCCCGTGGCCGGGTCATAAAGTTCCGCCGAGTCCATCTTTCCGCGCCAATCGCGCCTGTCTGAGCCTCCCACGATCAGCACGCGCCCATCCGCCAGGAGCACGGCCGCGTGTTTATGCCGGGCGATCATCATGCTCCCCGCAGGTGTGAATCTTCCTCTCGCGGGATCATAGATCTCCGCCGACGCGGTCAACTCCGCATTGGGATAACGCCCTGCCACGGAGCCCCCGGTCACCAGCACACGCCCGTCCCGGAGCGCGCACATCGTGAACGACACGCGCACGAGGCTCATGCTGCCGGTGGCCTGGAATTGTCCCGTCGCGGGGTCATAGATCTCCGCACTCGCCAGCCGGTCAGAATCGGGGCCCGCGGTCCCGCCCGTGATAAGCACCTTGCCGTCGGGCAACAGCACCGCTTCCGCATCGCTCCGGGCCGTGAGCAGGCTTCCCGTTGTCTCAAATCGTCCCGACGTCGGGTCATAGACCTCCGCTCTTCCAACATCGTGATAGGGCCGTGAAGATCCTCCCGCGATCAACACCCTGCCATCGCGGAGCAGCGTGGCAGTGTGGCCTACGCGGGGTGACATCATGCTGCCCGCGGAAGAGAATGTGCCTGTCGCCGGGTCGTACAGTTCGGCCTCGGCGACAAATTCACCGTTCCTTACCATGCCGCCGGCGATCAGGACCTCTCCATTGCGCAGCAGCGTGGCGCTATGTCCCGAGCGGCGCGTTGCCATGGGGCCGGTGGCAACGATCTCGCCGGCGGCAGGTCGGTTGGGCGCTGAAGTGCTGGCGCGCAACAGCGCCATCGCGGCGGCGGTCGCGATCGCCGCCGCAAGCGCCAGGAAGGTGATTCCCCGGCGGGCTTGTTGCCGCCATTCGGACAAGAGTTGCCGGTTCTTCACTTTGCCATCCCTCCAAACGCCGACACACCCTCTCGGATGCGTTCGCCGCGCCCGCACTTCCACGCTTCTTGGAAAGACGTCTACCCCAGTCAAAGTGTTAACCGGCCGGAGGATTTCGTGACTCCTTGGCGTCTCCCTGCCGCGTGCAAGCGCGAGGGTGCGCCCCGGGCCGATTGTGCACAAGCAAGATAGTTAACTTGGTTGACATTCTACCTGGTAGAGTGATACTGTGCGCGTCAGGTGGGGGCCGGAACTGCCCGGCACGGGGGTGTGTGTGGACATCCCGACCGCCGCCTGGAAGGACCTTTCTCCCGCTCCGGCGCCCGCTCGCGCGCGGCGCCTCTTTGCCCAGCCCGCCGCCCTCCCAAGAATCGCGACCGCCACCGGCGCTCCGCCGCCCGGGGTGTGAACCGCCATGAGCCACGCAGCGACGTCTCCGATTCCCACTGATCCGGCGCTGCTGGCCGAGGTGCGGCGCTATGGCAGCTTCGACACCAACGGCTGCTATCAGTGCGGAAGCTGCACGCTCTCCTGTGAGCTGGTGACGGAGTTCGTGAACTTTCCCCGCCGCAGCATTCGCTACGTCCTTTTGGGCCTGCGGGGGCCGCTGCTGGCCAGTCTGGAGCCGTGGATCTGCCATGACTGCGGGGATTGCTCCCTCCTCTGCCCGCGCCAAGCCGGGCCGCGGCTCTCCATGGCGACGCTGCGGCGCTTCCTCACCGGGCAGTATGACTGGACGCGCATCTCTTCGAAGCTGCTGGCCTCGAGAGCGTGGCACATCGCCGCGCTGACCTTCGTGGCACTCTTGGTGGTAGCGCTGATCCTCGTCTATCACCTGACCTACGTGGGCTTGCCGTTCTCGGACTTCGCGACCACGCCCATGGGGCTGGAGCACATGTTCCCCATCATGACCTACTACGTGCTCACCGTGCTGCTGTTGCCGCTGCTTCTCTTGCTGTCCCGGGTTTACCGCATCTGGCGGCTGACCATGGGTGGAGAGGGGCGGACGCCCATCCCCGTCTCCGCCTACGTGGCGGAGGCGTGGACGTACGTGTGGCACTCGGCCACGCACAAGTTGATGCGCAAGTGTCCGGACCGGAGCCGCTGGCTGGGACATTGGCTGCTGGCCCTGGGCACGGGCCTGATGCTCACCGTCAAGCTGGTCGCGCTGAAGTGGTTCCAGACCGACGCGCTCTATCCCATCTACCATCCGCAGCGCTGGCTCGGCTATCTGGCCGCCGCCTTCATCCTTTACGGGATCGGCGACATCCTCATCGGCCGCATCCGGGCGCAGAAGGAGTTCTACAAGGAAACCAGCTTCGAGGACCTGGTCTTCCCCATCCTGCTGCTGCTGACGGGGCTCACCGGACTGGCGGTGCACGTCTTCCGCTATCTGGGCTTTGGGATGACCTGCCACTTCCTGTACGCCGCGCACGTGATCGTGGCCACGCCCATGCTCCTGGTCGAGATGTCGTTTGGAAAGTGGTCGCACATGATCTACCGGCCGCTGGCGCTGTACTTTGAAGCCGTGAAGGAACGCGTCCGGCGGCAGGCGCCGGCGGAGGAGGCACTGCCCCATGTCCTGTGAGCCATTGCGGAGTCAGCCGGTGGGCGCCGCCCTGGTGGTGGGCGGCGGGATCGGCGGGATGCAGGCAGCCCTGGACCTGGCCGCCGGCGGGATCAAGGTCCATCTGGTGGAGGGCCGGCCCGCCATCGGCGGGGTGATGTCGCAGCTCGACAAGACCTTTCCCACCAACGACTGCGCCATGTGCACCATGGCGCCGCGCCTGGTGGAGATCGGACGCCACCGCGACATCGAGATCCTCTCCCTCAGCGAGGTGCAGAGCATCCAGGGCGGGCCGGGGGACTTCCGCGTCACCGTGCGCAAGCGGCCGCGCTTCGTGAACGAGTCGAAGTGCACCGGCTGCGGTACCTGCGTGGCCAACTGCCCTGTGCACAACGTGGTGCAACCCCTGGAGCCGCCGCGCATCGAGTTGGAGCCGGCCTACCGGGAACAGGTCGCGGGCATCCTGGCGCGCCATCGCCACCGCACCGGGCCGCTCATGCCCATCCTGCAGGAGGTCGATGCGGCCCTGCATTACTTTCCCGAGGGCGTGCTGCGGTATCTGGCCCAGGAGACCGGGTATCCGCTGGCGCACATCTACCGCATCGCCACCTTCTACAGCGCCTTCAGCGTGGTCCCGCGCGGCAAGTACGTGATCAATGTGTGCATGGGGACGACCTGCTACGTGCGCGGCAGCCAGCGCCTGATGGACAAGCTCAGCGAAAGCCTGGGCATCAAGCCGGAAGAAACCACGCCCGACATGAAATTCACGCTCAAGAGCGTGCGCTGCATCGGATGTTGCGGGCTGGCTCCCGCGCTCACCGTGGGCGGGGAGGTCTACGGCAAGCTGACGCGCAAGGACGTGCCCGACATCCTGCACAAGTGCAAGGAGGCGGCCTAGCATGCCGCTCAAGCTGGAAGAGCTACGCCGGACGAGAGAGCAGGCACGGGAGGAGGCGCGCCTGCGCTCCGGCAAGGTGAAGGACCTGATGGTCTGTTGCGGGACCGGCTGCGTGGCCGGCGGCGGCTTCCGCATCAAGCAGGCCCTGGAGAAGGAGATCGAGCGCCGCGGCCTGAAGGACCAGGCGCGGGTGGTAGGGACGGGCTGCAACGGATTCTGCGGGCAGGGGCCGCTGCTGGTGGTCATGCCGGAGGGGAATTTCTACGGCTGGCTGAAGCCCGAGGACGCGCCCACCCTGGTGGAAGAGCACCTGGTACACGGGCGGCCGGTCGAGAAGCTCATGTACGTCTCGCCCGAGAGCAAGAAGCCGGTCCCGCTGCTGGCGGACATCCCTTTCTTCCAGAAGCAGATGCCCGTCGTGCTGCGCAACAAAGGCCTCATCGATCCCGAGCGCATCGAAGACTACCTGGCGCGCGACGGCTACCAGGCGCTGGAGAAGGTCCTGGCCAGCCTCACCCCCGACCAGGTGATCGAGGAGATCACGCGCTCCGGGCTGCGCGGGCGGGGCGGCGCGGGATTCCCCACCGGCATCAAGTGGCGCGTCTGCCGCCAGGAGAAGAGGACACCCAAGTACCTGGTGGGGAACTGCGACGAAGGCGACCCGGGAGCCTACATGGACCGCAGCCTCCTGGAGTCCGACCCCCACTCCCTGGTGGAAGGGATGATCATCGCCGCCTACGCCATCGGCGTCGCCCGCGGCTTCGTCTACATCCGGACCGAATACCCGCTGGCCATCGAGAGGCTGCGGAAGGCCATCGCCAGCGCGCGCCAGCACCAGTTGCTGGGCGAGCGCATCCTCGATTCCGACTTCGCCTTCGACCTCGAGATCCGGGAGGGGTCGGGGGCGTTCGTCTGCGGGGAAGAGACCTCCCTCATCCATTCCATCGAAGGGGAGAGCCCGGAGCCGCGGCAGCGGCCTCCCTTCCCGGCGCAGGTGGGCTTGTGGGGCTGCCCCACGGTGATCAACAACGTCGAGACTCTGGCCAACGTGCCGATGATCGTGGCGCGGGGCGCGGATTGGTACTCCACGATCGGGACCCCCAGCAGCAAGGGGACCAAGATCTTCTCCCTGGTGGGCAAGATCAACAACACAGGCCTCATCGAGGTGCCCATGGGGATCACCCTGCGCGAGATCATCTACGACATCGGCGGCGGCATCCCCGGGAACAAGGCCTTCAAGGCGGTGCAGACGGGCGGGCCCTCGGGCGGCTGCATCCCCGGCAGCCTGATCGACCTCCCCATCGATTACGAGAACCTGCAGAAGGCGGGCTCCATGATGGGGTCGGGCGGGATGATCGTCATGGATGAGGACACCTGCATGGTGGATGTGTCCAAGTTCTTCATCCAGTTCACCAACGACGAGTCCTGCGGCAAATGCACCTCCTGTCGGGATGGCAGCGAGGCGCTGCTGGAGGTGCTGACCCGCATCTCGGAAGGGAAGGGGCGGCAGGGGGACGTGGAGTTCCTGCAGGAGCTGGGACCCGCGGTGAAGGACGCCTCCATGTGCGGGCTGGGGCAGACGCTGCCCAATCCCGTGCTTTCCACCCTGCGCTACTTCCAGGAGGAGTACGTCGCCCACGTCGCCGACAAAGAGTGTCCCGCCAAGGTCTGCAAGGAGCTTATCAAGTACTACATCGACCCGGACAAGTGCCCCGGCTGCATGCTGTGCTTGAAGAACTGCCCCTCCGGGGCGGTGAAGGGGGAGAGCAAGCACGTCCACGTGATCGACCAGGCGGTGTGCACCAAGTGTGGCGAATGCCTGGAGATCTGCCCGCCCAAGGTCGCCGCGATCCGGAAAGTCACCGGCAAGGAGGCACGGGAACTGCGATCCCTGGAGGCGCCCATCCCGGTGAAGGAGTGGAGGGCGCGGCGCGCCCAGGAGACCAGGGCGAGGGAAGGACGGTAGCAGGAAGTCGAAATGCCGAAGCTGAGCGTCAACCAGATACCCGTAGAGGTGCCGGAGGGAGCCAAGCTCCTGCAGGCCATCGCCCAGGCCGGAGTCCAGGTCCCCACCCTCTGCTACCACAAGGCGCTGACTCCCTACGGTGCCTGCCGGCTGTGCATCGTGGAGGTGCAGGCGCCCGGGCGCCCGCCGGCGGTGCAGGCCTCGTGCTCGTACCCTGCCCTGGAGGGGCTCAGCGTCCTCACCCACAGCGAGCGCGTGGTGCAGGCGCGCCGCATCGTGGCCGAGCTGCTGCTGGCGCGTTGTCCCGAAGCCGAGGCCGTGCGGCGCATCGCTGCCGACCTGGGCGTCCACGAGCCCCGCATCGAGAAGAAGAATGACGACTGCATCTACTGCGGCCTGTGCGTCCGCGTCTGCCAGGAACGGATGGGGCGCAGCGCCGTCGGCTTCTCGGGCCGGGGCCCGCGCAAGAAGCTGGAGCCGCCCTTCGGCAAGCACAATCCCATCTGCTGGACCTGCGGGGCCTGCAACCAGGTCTGCCCCACCGGCAAGCAGGTGTCGGCGCTGACCAGCGCGCAGACCGCCATCCCCATTCCCAATCCCTACAACCTGGGCCTCGATCCCAAGCCCGCGGTCTCCATCCTGTACGCCCAGGCCGTCCCCAACAAGGCCGTGATCGACCCCGAGCATTGCATCCACACCCGCTTCGGGGCCTGCGGGATCTGCCAGGAGGTGTGCGAGGCCAAGGCCATCGACTACGAACAGAAAGAGGAGAAGGTCGAGCTGAACGTGGGGGCGGTGGTGCTCACGCCGGGATACGAACTGGTGGACGCGCGCCTCAAGCCCGACCTGGGATACGGCCGCTTCCCCAACGTGATTACGGCCCTGGAGTTCGAGCGCATCCTCTCGGCCTCGGGCCCGTACTCCGGGCGCGTGTTGCGGCCCTCCGACCAGCGCGGGCCCAAGCGCATCGCCTTCCTCCAGTGCGTAGGCTCCCGCGACGCGGACCGCGACTACTGCTCCTCGGTCTGCTGCATGTACGCCACCAAGGAAGCCATCCTGGCCAAGGAGCACCTGGGCGAGGAGCTGCGGTGCGACATCTTCTTCATGGACCTGCGCGCCTTCGGCAAGGGCTTCGAGCACTACTACCTGCGGGCCAAGGAGCTGGGGGTGCGGTACATCCGCAGCCGCGTGCCCATCCTCGAGGAGGTCCCCGGGACGCATTCTCTCCTGGTCCGCTACCTGGGCGAGGGCGACAAGAAGCTCTCGCAGGAGTACGACCTGGTGGTGCTCTCGGTGGGCATGCGCCCTCCCAAGGAGGCCGCCACCATCGCCGAGCGCTTCGGGATCGCGCTCAACCCCTTCAGCTTCTGCAGCACCTCGGAGTTCCGCCCGGCGGAGTCTTCCCGCGAGGGCATCTACGTGGCCGGGCCGTTCACCGAACCCAAGGACATCCCCGAGACCGTGGTGCAGGCCTCGGCGGCGGCGGCCCTGGGGCTCTCCCTCCTGAAAGACGCCCGCGGCACGCTCATCACGCCCAAGGTGTATCCGCCGGAGAGGGAGGTGGCCGGGGAAGAGCCGCGCATCGGGGTCTTCGTCTGCCATTGCGGCACCAACATCGCCGGGGTGGTCAACGTCCCCGCCGTGGTCCAGTACGCGCAGACCCTGCCCAACGTCGTCTACGCCGAGAACAACCTGTACACCTGCTCCAACGACACCCAGGAACGCATCAAGGAGAAGGTCAACGAGCACGGCCTGAACCGCGTGGTGGTGGCCTCCTGTACCCCGCGCACCCACGAGGCACTGTTCCGCAACACCATCCGCGAACAAGGGCTCAACCCCTACCTGTTCGAGATGGCCAACATCCGCGACCAGTGTTCCTGGGTGCACATGCACGAGCCGGAAAAGGCCACGGAGAAAGCCAAGGACCTGCTGCGCATGGCGGTGGCCAAGGCCCGCCTCCTGGAACCGCTGCGCGCGCGCTCGCTCGAGATCCAGCGCGCCTGCCTGGTGATCGGGGGAGGGCTGGCGGGCATGACCGCCGCCCTGGCCGTCGCCGGACAGGGCTTCGACGTCTTCCTGGTGGAGAAGGAGGCGGAGCTGGGCGGCAGCCTGAGGACGGTCCGCTACCTGCTCAACGGGGAGCAGCCCCAGGAAGAGTTGCGGCGGCTAGTGGAGCAGGTGCGGCAGAACGAGAAGATCCATCTCTTCCTGGAAGCGAGCATCGAGAGCATGGCGGGCTCGATCGGAGACTTCCACACCAAGATCGCAGCTCACGGGGAGACCACCGAGGTCGCGCACGGCACCGTCATCGTGGCCAGCGGAGCCGCCGGATACCGGCCGCAGGAATACCTCTACGGGCAGCGTCCCGAGGTCCTGACCCAGTGGGAGCTGGAGCAGCGGCTGGAAGGGGATGGCAGCTTCCTGCGGGCGCAAGCGGGGCAGCCCCCGAAGAGCGTGGTGATGATCCAGTGCGTGGGCTCGCGCACCCGCGAGCGCGCGTACTGCTCGCGGGTGTGCTGCACCGAAGCCATCAAGAACGCCCTGCGCATCAAGGAGCTCTCTCCCGAAACCCACGTCTCGATCCTCTACCGGGACATCCGCACCTACGGCTTCCACGAGAGCTACTACACGCTGGCCCGGCAGAAGGGCGTGGTTTTTGCCCGCTACGACGAGGAGCGCAAGCCGGAGGTGTCGGGCAACGGCGAGGGGCTGCAGATCTCGGTCTACGATCAAGTCCTGGGCATGACCATCGGCCTCCACGCCGACCTGGTGGTGCTCTCCGCCGCCACCGTGGCCAACCCCGACAACCCCAAGCTGGCGCAACTGCTCAAGGTGCCGCTCACCGAGGACGGGTTCTTCCTCGAAGCCCACCGCAAGCTGCGCCCCGTCGACTTCGCCACCGACGGGATCTTCCTCTGCGGGGCGGCCCATTCGCCCATGGCGGTGCGGGAAGCGGTCGCCCAGGCCGCGGGCGCCGCCGCCCGCGCCGGCACCCTCCTGTCGCGGCCGGTGATCGACCTGGAGGCCACGGTCTCCCACGTGGTGGAAGAGGCCTGCGACGGCTGCGCCTACTGCGTCGATCCCTGCCCCTTCCACGCCATCACCCTGATCGAGTACCAGGCCGACGGCGAGACCAAGAAGCGGGTCAAGGTGGATGAGGCGGTGTGCAAGGGCTGCGGCACTTGCATGGCCACCTGCCCCAAGAACGCCATCTTCGTCTGGAACTTCCGGCCGGAGCAGTTGCTGGCCGAGATCCACGCCGCCTTGCGAGTGGGGGACTGAGCTATGGAGGAGAAGGCCGCAGTCATGGAAGAGAAGAGCAGCGGCGCCGGCTTCGAGCCCCTCATCCTGACCTTCTGCTGCTACTGGTGCGCCTATGCCGGGGCCGACCTGGCGGGCACCTCGCGCCTGCAGTATCCGCCCAACATCCGCATCATCCGCGTGCAGTGCAGCGGCATGGTCCACCCCAACCTGGTCATCGAAGCCCTCACCAAGGGCGCTGACGGGGTGCTGATGCTGGGCTGCCATCCCGGCGATTGCCATTACCTGGAAGGCAACCTGCGCGCCAAGGCGCGCGCCGACGCCATCGACCTCATGCTCCAGGATTTCGGTCTGGAGCCGGAGCGCTTCCGCCTGGAGTGGGTCTCGGCCGCGGAAGGGCCGCGCTTCGCCCAGGTGGTCACCGAGATGGTCGAACAGATCCGGAAACTGGGCCCCAGTCCCTATCGCACGCAATAGTCCACGGAGGTCACGCACGCGAATCGCAAGAGGAAGTAGTAAAGGAGGCACAGCATGGCCGCTCGACTAGCCGAAGAGTGGTTCGCCATCTGTGGCGGATGCGAGGTCACCATCCTCGACATCGGCGAACCGCTTCTCGACGTTCTCCAACAAGTGCAGATCGTGCACATGCCGGTCCTGATGGACCACAAGCTCTACGGTCAGACCGGCGAGGGCACGGAGATGCAGATCCCCGAGGCGGAGATCGGGATCATATCCGGGGGAATCCGCTCCGAAGAACACAAGAAGCTGGCCCAGGAGATGCGCAAGAAGACGAAGACCCTGATCGCGCTGGGCTCCTGCGCCTGCTTCGGCGGTGTTCCCGCCCTCGCCAACCAGTACCAGACCGAAGAGCTGCTGGAAAAGGTCTATCGCGGCAGCAAGTCCACCGAAGCCAACGGCCTGCCCCATGAACAGATCCCGGCGCTGACCGACCGGGTCTACGCCGTGCACGAGGTGGTGAAGGTGGACGTTTACCTGCCCGGATGTCCCACCACGCCGGAAATGGTGGCGGGCGCGCTCCTGGCCCTGCTCAAGGGAGAGCCCTACACCCTGCCCGGCAAGAGCGTCTGCGACGAGTGTCCCACCAAGCGCGAGAAGAAGGCCGTCTCCACCCTGAAGCGCCGCCTGGAGGCGCCGGAGTTCACCCCCGGCGCGCCCCTCAGCGAGATGCGCTGCCTGATGGAGCAGGGCTTCCTCTGCCTGGGTCCGGCCACCCGCTCCGGCTGCGGCGGCTCCGAGGGCGTACCCCGCTGCATCCGCGCGCACATGCCCTGCGAAGGCTGCTTCGGGCCGCTTTCGGAGAAGGCCAATCCCATGGTCGACATGATGGGCGCGCTCTCTTCCATCGGCCTGGATCCCAAGCAGATCCCCGACCGGGCCGCCACCTTCAACCGCTTTGCCGGCGCGGGACGCCTCCGTCCCCTGCCCAAGAGGTGAACCATGGCTAAGACACTCGTGATCCAACCCGTCACCCGCATCGAGGGCCACGCCAAGGTCACCATCCAGCTCAACGACGCCGGCAACGTGGACACGGCGCGGGTCAACGTCATCGAACTGCGCGGCTTCGAGAAGTTCTGCCTGGGCCGCCCGGTGGAGGACATGCCCCGCATCACCCCGCGCATCTGCGGCGTCTGTCCCTGGTCGCACCATCTGGCGGCGGCCAAGGCCACCGACGCGGTCTTCGGGGTCACACCCCCGCCCGCGGGCGCCAAGCTGCGCGAACTCTGCAACTCGGTCGCCTACATGGAAGAGCACATCCTGCACTTCTACTTCCTGGCGGGCGCCGACTTCCTGCTGGGCCCGGACGCCGACTACTCGGTGCGCAACGTGATCGGCATCCTGCAGGCCGCGCCCGAGGTGGCCCGCCGCGTGGTCAAGGTGCGGCACATGTGCGCCAAGATGCTCGAGGTCCTGGCGGGCAAGCCCATCCATCCCCAGGCGGCGGTGCCCGGCGGTTTCAGCAAGCCCTTGCTGCCCGCCGAGCGCGACCAGCTCCGCAAGATGGCGGACGAGGCCCTGGAATTGGCCAAGTTCTCCATCGCCTTCGCCAAGGAGAACGTCTTCCCCAAGTACCTGGAGGTGGTGAAGTCGTTGGGGGTGATCACCACCGGGTTCCTGGGCACGGTGAGCAAGGACGGCGCGCTCGACCTCTACAACGGCCAGGCCCGCCTGATGAAGCCGGACGGCTCGTTCGAGGACTTCCCCTACGACCGCTACACCGACTTCATCGCCGAGCACATCGAGCCCTGGAGCTACCTCAAGTTTCCCTACGCCAAGAAGTGGGGCGATGGCTTTTCGATGGACGTGGATCAGCCCAAGGGCGTGTACCGCACCAACACCCTGGCGCGCATCAACGTCTGCGACAAGATCGCCACTCCCTTGGCGCAAAAGGAGCTGGAGGAGTTCCGCCAGAAGTTCGGCCGGCCCGCGCAGCTCACCCTGCTCTACCACTGGGCGCGGCTGATCGAACTGCTCTACAACGCCGAGAACGCCGTCCGCCTGCTCGACGACCCGGAGATCACCAGCACCGAGACCCGCGTGAAGGTGACCCCCCGGGCGGCGCGCGGCGTGGGCTGCGTCGAGGCCCCGCGCGGCACTCTCATCCACGACTACGAAACCGATGCTGACGGCATGGTGACCAACGTCAACCTCATCGTCGGCACCACCCACAACAACGCTCCCATCAACATGTCGGTCACGCAGGCCGCCAAGAGCCTCATCCATGACGGCAAGTATGACCAGGGGGTGCTCAACACCGTGGAGATGTCCATCCGCGCCTACGATCCTTGCCTCTCCTGCGCTACCCATCGTCTGGACGGCAAGCTGGCGGTGCGCTTGGACATCGTGGACGCGGAAGGCAAGCTCATCGACTCGCTGGCCAACTAGCCCGCGCGTCGAGAGGAGGAGGAAAAACGAGGAGGAACAGGGAGCCTGCGCTTCCTGTTCCTCCGCAACGGCCATGCCGGAAGCGGAGCAGAGCGAGCTGCCGGAGTTTTGCCTCAAGCCCACGCTGGTACTGGGCTGCGGCAACACCCTGTTTGGCGACGACGGTTTCGGGTGCGCCCTGGTGGACTACGTCGCGGCCCACTGCGACGTCCCCGAAGCCGTCTGCCTGCTGGACGTGGGCACGGGGGTGCGCAAGCTGCTCTTCACTCTGTGCCTCAGTCCGCGGCGGCCTCGCCGCCTGCTCATCCTCGACGCCTTCGACGCCGGCCGAGCCCCCGGAGAGCTTTTCGAACTCGATCCCGCCGACATTCCCGCGATCAAGCTCGACGATTTCTCCCTGCACCAGCTCCCCACCTCCAACCTGCTGCGGGAACTGCAGGAGAGCTGCGGGGTGGAGGTACGGGTGCTGGCCTGCCAGACCGGACCGCTGCCGCAGGAGATCCGTCCCGGCCTCTCGCCCGAGGTGGGCGCCGCCCTGCCGCGCGCCGCCGGCTGGCTGGCAGGCCGGTACTTCGGCGGCGAGGGTCGCGGGAGGGCCGGGGAGGACTTGACAGGGGCGCCGTCCCCGGGCATTAATTAACTTAAGAAACTATTTCGGAGGGAAAGCAACATCATGGCCGGTACCCGCAGCGGAGAGGTGATCCACGACTTCCTGGGCAGTGCCCACATCTTCACCTCGGCGGTGAACGACGTGGTGGAGAAGCGCCTGCTGCGCGAGGTGGCCGGCGCCGACCTCACCTTCTCCCAGTTCCGCCTGCTCAAGCTGGTGGAGATGACCGACGCGCGCACCATCGGCGACGTCGCCCTCTTCCTGGGCATCTCCAACGCCGCCGCCAGCAAGGCGGTGGACAAGCTGGTGCGTCAGGGGCTGCTGGGCCGCTCCGAGGGCGCCCCCGACCGCCGCGAGATCCGCCTCTCCCTCACCCCGTCCGCCCGGAGCCTGCTGGCCGCCTACGCCCAGCTCAAGGACCGCAAGCTGGCCCGCGTCTTCCGCCAGTTCGCACCCGAGGATCTGAGGCGCGCCGCCCAACTGCTCGACCGCCTCTCCGCTGGCCTCGTGGACCACACCGCCAAGGTGGACGAAGTCTGCCTGCAGTGCGGCATCTACTTCCGCGAGAAGTGCCTGGTCCGCCAACTGGTGAAGCGCAACTGTTTCTACCATCGCAACAAGAGCCACAGGCCCCGCCCGCCCCAGCCCGGCAATGGGGCGGCGCCCAAGTTCGCCCTGCCGGCCGCCAAGGGTTAAGGAGAAGCCGTCATGTGCCTGGCCGTGCCCGGAAAGATCCTCTCCACCGAAGAGCGCAGCGGCGCGCGCACCGCCCGCGTGCAGTTCGGCGGCATCACCAAGCAGGCCTACCTGGACTTCGTCCCCGAGGCCAGGGTCGGCGACTACGTCATGGTGCACGTGGGCTTCGCCATCAGCAAGGTGGACGCCGCCGAAGCCGCCCGCACCTACGACATCCTGCAGCAGATGGGACTGCTGGAGGCGGAATTGGGTCCGCCCGAGCCTGCCGGCACCGCCTGAGTCATCCGATCAGTTCTACCTCGCCTTCGATCTCCACCGGGATGTCGAAGGGCAGCTCGGCCATGCCCACGGCGCTGCGGCTGTGCGCTCCCGTGTCCGGCCCGAAGACCTCCAGGATGAGGTCGGAGAAGCCGTGGATGACGGCGGGCTGGCGGTTGAAGCCGGGCGCCGAGTTGACCATGCCGAAGACGCGTCCCCAGGCGGCGATGCGGTCCAGGTCGCCGAGCGTGCGCTGCAGGCTGCCCAGGATGGAGAGCGCGGTGAGCCGTGCCGCGGCGTAGCCCTGCTCCAGGGTGAGTTCGCGTCCCACTTTGCCGCGCGGTTCGGCGACGGCGCCATCGGGGCTCTGCGGGCCGTGGCCCGAGATCAGCGCCCTCCGGCCCACGATGCGGACGAACTGAAAAGGGAAGACCACACCCTGAGGCGGCTTCATGGGCGGAGGCAAAACCAGCCCCAGGCTCCGCAAGCGCTCTTCGAT
>DATIWW010000009.1:0-2501 GCA_035519175.1 Terriglobales bacterium | reverse complement strand
GTTGATTCATAGATTTGTTCCGAATGGCGCCACCTCGTCTTTGGACCTGAGCTTGGAAGAAGTGGTCTTCATTCGAGGATCCATTCGCTTATGACAGACTGGTTCGCGCGCCCCGTGCTGCACGTGACCGACGTTGAGGCCTCGCTCCGCTTTTACGTTGAGCGGCTCGGCTTCATGAGCCCCTGGCGCTACGACGAGGACGGCAGGGCGCACGTCGCACAGGTGGATCGGCAGGGCTGCGCGCTTATCCTGGCCGACACGTGGCCGGAGAAGATCGGCAAGGGGCTCATGTTCATTTCCCTGAACGTCGAGCCGGCGACGCGCGAGGCCGCGGTCGCCGCGTTGGACGCGCTGCGCGCGGAACTCGAGGCCAAGGGCGTTCCGGTCAAGGAGGGCTCGTGGGGCTACCGGCTTCTGGTGGTCGACGATCCCGACGGCAATCAGCTCTTCTTCAATTATCCGGGCGAGACTGCATAACGAAGAATTGAAGAAATCCATCAATCTCGCGGCATTGGCCCTGGTCCTCGCGGTCTCTCTCTCCGCCTCCGCCGGCGACTTCGCCCGCCTGAAGAACGGCTTCTCCCTGCGCTACCAGCACCGCGCGGTACTGGGCACGGTCACCCGCCTCTACCTGGACGCGGGCGACGCCAACTTCGTCGACGTTCCCAGCGACCAGATCGCCGCCTTCGAGCACGAAGACGACCCGCCGCCCGCCGACGCCGCCCCCGCCACCGGCGATCCCATTCAGCAGGCGGTGGCCAGCGCCAGCCGCCAGCAGCAGGTGGACGCCGACTTCATCCACAGCGTGATCCGCGCCGAGAGCGGCTACAACCCGCGCGCCGTCTCCCCCAAGGGCGCGCAGGGGCTGATGCAGCTCATGCCCGCGACCGCCGCCCAGCTCGGCCTCACCCATCCCTTCGATCCCGCCGCCAACGTGCACGCCGGCACCGCCTATCTGCGCCAGTTGCTGGAGCAGTATCACGGCGACCCGGTCAAAGCGCTGGCCGCCTACAATGCCGGCCCCGAGCGCGTGGCCCGCTACCGCGGCCTGCCGCCCTTCCCCGAGACCCAGGCCTACGTCGCCCGCGTCATCCGCGACTTCAACCGCAAGAAAGCCGCGCAGCACCAGCCGGGCGCCAAGCCGGCGGCGGGCAAGGCGCAAGCAGCCAAGCCCTGATCTGCCGTTTCAGGTTTCTGGTTGCAGGCGGTCTTCTGCGGGACAGCGGGGTGTTGCAGAAATTCCATGAGGCGCTTGAGCATCCCATCACCTCCCGGGCCGCGTGAAACGTGAAACCTGAAACGCTCTTCCGTTGACCCCCGCCTCCGGCTCATTTACTGTGGCAGTTCCGTCCTCGCATTCCCCGGACATGAAGAAGAGGCGCATCCTCATCCCGGCGGTCACGCTGGCCATCCTGGTGGGCCTGGCCTATCTGGAGTTCCGCACCTGGGGACGCTTCGATTGGAAGGTCTTCCGGGAGCAGCTCGGGCAGGTGCGGGCGCTGCCGGTGCTGAGCGCGGTCGCGCTGATCTGGGTGGTGTATTACCTGCGGGCGCTGCGCTGGCGCACCTTGCTGCCGCCCTCCAGCCGGGCCTCGGCCTGGTCGCTGACTCCGCCCACCGTCATCGGCTTCACCGGGCTGGCGCTGTTCGGGCGTCCCGGCGAACTCATCCGCCCCTACCTCATCGCGCGCCGGCAGAACCTGAGCTTCTCATCGCAACTGGCGGTGTGGGCGGTAGAGCGCATCTTCGATACCGCCGCCGTGGTGGTGATGCTGGCCGTGACCCTGTTCGTCTTTCCACGGCAACTGCACGCCATGCCGTATTTTCACAGCCTGCACCCGGGCGCCTTGCACCGCCTGCGCTGGGGAGGCGTGCTGCTGATGCTGCTGACCGCCGGGCTGGCCCTGGGCGCCGCCGCCATGCTGTGCCACAGCCAGAGCGTCGCAGCATGGGTGGAGCGCACCCTGGGACGCCTCTCCCCGGCGTTCGGCCACCGCGCCGCCGGCCGCGTGCGCGCCTTCGGCGAGGGACTGAACACGCTGCACAGCGTCGCCGACTTCCTGCTGGTGAGCGGCCTTTCGCTGCTGATCTGGCTGTGCGTGGCCGGCGCCTATCTGCAGGTCACACATTCCTTCTTCGAGTCCGAGGTCCTGCAATCGCTCACCCTGACCCAGGTGCTGCTGCTGATGGGCGCCAGCATGCTGGGCGCGGTGCTGCAGTTGCCCGCCGTGGGCGGCGGCTCGCAACTGGCGGTGATCGCCGTGCTCAAGGGCGTCTTCGGGGTGCGTCCCGAGCTGGCGGTGAGTTGCGGCATCCTGCTCTGGCTGGTGACCTTCTGGTCCATCACGCCCGTGGGGCTGGTCCTGGCCCGCTACGAGCACCTTTCCCTCAGCCGCCTCAAGCGGGAAGGCCAGGAGCAGGAAGAGCGCGCCGACTGAGCCGCGGCCTCCTCGCTCCAACCCTCTGGCTTCCCGGGCGCGGCCCGGCGCCGCCAGCCTGAT
>DATIWW010000008.1:0-4401 GCA_035519175.1 Terriglobales bacterium | reverse complement strand
GCCGGCCCGGGATTGTACGCCCCCGGCCCCACGTAGACGCCGCCAGGAATGGCGCCTCCCGAGCCGCTGCCCAGGCCCCCCTGTGTGCCCGTGCCGGTGCCGCCGTTGCCGTTGCCGCCGCCGGCGCGGTCCAGGGTCCCGGGCGCGCCCGGAGTGCCGTTGGGCCCGGCGGCGAATTCGCCGCTGCGGTTGCCGCCGGGGGCGTAGAGCTTGCCGTTGGGATCGATGGGGTTGAGGCCGAGGGCGAGCAACTGTCCCGCCGCCTGCATGCCGCTGCCCGAGGCCTGGCCCGCTGGAGGAGTGGCCTGAGGCTCACCGGCGCCGTTGGCGGCGCCTGCCCGCTGCTCCTCGACCGGGAGCCTGGGAGCGGCCACCTGCACCTCCATGTGGCCGATGTTGATTTCGGCGATCTTGCGCTCGGAGGAATCGGGCGGAGGCGGTTCCACCACCGCCGCCTGTGGCAGCTTGGGCAGGTTGAGCTGGGCGGTGTCGCGCTTGCCCGCCTCGGGAGGCGGCGCCACCACCGTCACCGGCATCACCGGTAGGGTGAGGCGGGCGCGGCCCGGCGAGGCCGCCACCGGCGCCGCCGCCGGCACCGGCGTCCAGATCACCAGGTTGGGCATGGGCACGTTGTGCGCCAGCTTGACCGCAGTGCTGGGATCGATGATGGTCTGCGAGAAGTTGTCGGGGTGGTCGGGGGCGGAGATGATGACCTGCTTGGCGTAGGCGGGGCGGCCCTTGCTCGCGACTTTGGCGGGCGCGCTGCCGCTGTTCACCGGCGGCAGGTACTCGGAGACGTCGTAGTAGGAGAGCAGCGGACGCAGCGGCTGGGAGTCCTGAGGGGCGCGCAGCCCCAGCAGCCACCACGAAGGCAGAGCGTAGAGCACCACCACCAGGGCCAGGTGATAGAGGCCGGAGGCCGCCAGGGTGCGCCGCGGCAGCCTCGAGCCCACGAAGACGTCGGGCCAGTAGGTGCCGGGGCGCGAGGTCAGGGCGAGGGGCGGGGGCTCCCGCCGCAGCAGGAGATCCGCCAGGTTGCGCCGGAAACTGGGCCACCAGGGCTCCAGCTCGAGCAGCAGGCGCGGCACTCCCGACCCGTCCTTGGGGTACACTGGTGACTTCGAGGGTTGGCCGGAATTCGGCATCTAATCCAACTACGGGAACCGGGCAAGTAGCGGGATTATATCGTAAGCCGCCGGTGCCCTGGGCCGGGAAAGTGGAATCGCTCAAGCCGATGAGAGCCCGCCTTGCAGGGATCGCCGGATTCGTCCTGGCGGCGCTGGTGGCTCTGCCCGCGCCGGCGCAGGCGCCGCCCCAGGCCGGCGACCAGGACATCTCCGGCACCTACAGCTTCGTGCACGACGGCGAGACCCTGCAGCTCAACCTCGAGGACGGCCGCGTGGACGGCTGGGTGACCCGCTTCGGCGAAGACGAGAGCGACAAGGGCCAGCGCATCGACCAGTTCTTCGACAAGGCGGCGCTGCGGGGCGACCAGATCAGCTTCACCACCAAGGTGATCCACGGGGTGTGGTTCGACTTCCAGGGCACGGTGGCGCGCGGGCCCGCCAAGAGCCGCTCCGAGGAAGGCTACTTCGTCATCCGGGGAACGCTGCGGCAGTACACCACCGACGCCAGCCGCAAGGTCACGGCGCGGGAGCGCCAGGTGGAGTTTCGCCTGTTTCCCGAAGAAGTGGACAAGAAGTCCGGATAGAGGTCCGCCCCGCCCGGGGCAGCCGTTGGCGAGACTGGCGGGAAGTGCTACTCTGTTGCCACTCTCAGACATGTCGGCCCCCACTCCAACCCCTTCGCCCAGCCCGCGGGCCGCCGGTGCCCTGCCGGTGATGGCGGTCATCCAGGGCGACATCCGCCGCGACGTGGCGATCGAGCACATCCCCTTCAGCGTGGGGCGCAAGACCGACAAGGACCTGGTCATCGCCGATCCCCGCGTCTCCCGCGACCACGCCGAGATCGTCTCCGAGGAGGACCAGCTCTTCCTGGTGGACCTGGGGAGCAAGCACGGCACCTTCGTCAACGGGCAGCGGGTGCAGCGCCACAAGCTGGAGCGCAACGACCGCATCGAGTTCGGGATGCGCGACAGCGTGTACGTGATCTTCGATCCCACCAGCACCCAGTCCAGCTCCACGCGCGAGTTCCTCAGCCAGATCTCCTCCATCCAGGTGCGCCGCGACGCCACCGACCTGGAGAAGCTCACCCTCTTCCTGGAGGCGGCGCGCAAGCTCAACACCAGCGGGGTGGTGGACGAGATCCTGGTCACGCTGCTGGACGCCACCCTGCGCTTGACCCACTCCGAGCGCGGCTACGTCTTCCTGCGCGACGACTCCGGGCGGCTGCGGCTGGCGGCGGGACGCAGCGCCCAGGGCCAGGCCCTGGTGGACGACCGCACCATCTCGCACTCCATCCTGGAGGAAGCCGCCGCGGCCTCGGCGGAGTTCGTGGTCTCCGATACCACCAAGCAGAGCGACCTGGCGGGACGGCAGAGCATCATGGCCTACGATCTGCGCACCGTGATCTGCATCCCGCTGCGCAAGGTCTATGCCCGCGCCGACAAGGCCACCAGCGACGCGGCCAAGCCCAGCGAGGCCATGGGCGTGCTCTACCTGGACTCGCGCTTCGCTTCCCGCGACATCTCCACCGTCAGCCACGACATCCTGCGCGCCATCGCGACGGAAGCGGCCGCCCTGGTGGAGAACGCCAAGCTGGCCCAGGCGGAAGAGGCCGCGCGCCTCTACCAGCAGGAGCTGGCCATCGCCGCTACCATCCAGCAGCAGCTCATGGCGGTGACCATCCCCGAGGTCCCCTTCGCCGCGCTGCAGGCCAAGAACCTCTCCTGCAAGGAGATCGGCGGCGACTTCTTCGACGTGATCATGACGGAGAAGGGCCTGGCCATGGTCATCACCGATGTTTGCGGGAAAGGAGTGACCGCGGCCATCCTGGCTTCCATGCTGCAGGGCATGATCTACGCCCAGCTCCTGGCCCAGGTGCCGCTGCAGGAGGTGGTGACCTCCACCAACCGCTTCCTCTGCCAGAAGGAGCTGGGAGCCAAGTACGCCACCGCGATCGTTGGGCTGCTGCGGCCCACGGGCGAGCTGGAGTTCGTCAACTGCGGCCACGTCCAGCCCCTGCTGGTTTCCGGCGGCAAGGTGCAGCGCCTGCAGAACTCCAACTTCCCGGTGGGACTGCTGGCCGACGCCACCTACGAGCCCGCCACCTGCAAGCTCAACCCCGGCGACCACCTGGTCATGGTGACCGACGGCGTGACGGAGGCCGAGAACGGCAGCGGAGAATTCTTCGGCGACGATCGCCTGGAAAAGGCCGCCGCCGCCGGAGAGCCCTTCCAGGCCATCTTCGACGCGGTGAACGCCTTCCGCGGCGAAGTGCCCCTCAGCGACGATTGCACCGTCTTCGACCTCACCCGCAAGGGCTAGGGCGGCGCGCGAGTGCCGAGCCGATCCCCGTCTCCTTTTGAGACACCACCCGCCTTCTACGATTGACAGCCCACTAGCCGCGGCCTGAAACTCGTGACGCTCCTGCTGCCGGCAAGCAAAGCCGGCAGTCCCCTCAGGGCCCATGACGCCGCCATCCAACCTGGAAGGTGGTACCCACCGCATGCGGATGCGCGCTCCCGGCGCGCGGGGTCGCGAACGTGACGCCCTGCATGCCTTGCTGGCCATCGCCTCCGCCGCCCAACAGGAACGCAAACTCCCCGGCCAGCCAGACCAACTCGCTTCCCCGGCGGCGGGCGAGGCGCCTGCATCCGCCCCGCAGCCGGCCTGCCCGAGCGCCCTGCAGCGCATGGCGGAGAGCGTGTGCGCCGTCACCGAGGCCAGCGGCGCAGCCATCGCGGTGACCCGCGGCACTGCCATGGTGTGCGTGGCCAGCACCGGCAGGTCGGCGATCGAGTTGGGGGCCTCGATCGATCTCGAGCAGGGCCTGGCCGGGAAGTGCGTGCGCACCGGCGAGGTACAGGATTGTCCCGACGCGGAGAGCGACGCTCGCGTCAACCAGGAGGCCTGCCACCAGTTGGGCGTGCGCGCCCTGGTGATGGTGCCGGTGCGGCGGCGGCGCCAGCCCGCCCTGGGGGTGCTGGCGGTGTTCTCCGATCAGCGCGCGCACTTCAGCCCCCGCCATCTGCGCTTCCTGGAGTTCATGGCCGGGCTGGTGCTGGAGGCTGCCGAGCTTGGCCGGCCAGAGGCATCTCCGCCGCCCGCCCGGCCGCGTCGGTCGCGTCTGACGGAAGCCCTGGCAAGAGCGCGAGCGCGCAGTGCCCCGCAGCCTGGGATCCGGGAAGATGAACCAGCGCTGCAGACACTGGGCTCGCGGCTGCGGACCGCCGCAACCGTGTCGCTCCTGGCGGTGATGGCCGCGGCCGTGGCCTGGATG
>DATIWW010000007.1:0-2642 GCA_035519175.1 Terriglobales bacterium | reverse complement strand
TTGACACGGAAGAGGTCAGAGGTTCGAGTCCTCCCGGGCCTACCATCTGCTTCCCCTCGGTACTCGGTACCCGCTACTCGGTACTCTTGCATTCCCGCTCGCGCCAGCGGAGAATCCTTGCCATGGTGAGCCTGCCTGAGTTGCGCGACCCCGCCTCCGGCCCCTTCGTTCCGGGGGCGCTGGTGCTGGTCACGCTCAGCAGCCCGCGGGAGAAGTTCTGGGGCGCCATCCTGGAGCTGGCCCCCGCCGGCCTCAGCGTGCGCGGCATCGAGCTCAACTCCTTCGAGGACGTGGCCACCATGGTCAAGGCGGGCGAGCCGGTCAGCCCCGCCGCCGTCTTCTTTCCCATGCACCGCATCGAGCGCGTGGACCTGGACGCCCGCAACGGCGAGATCCCCTCCCTCGCCGAACGCTTCCGCAGCAAGACCGGACACGACTTCGCCGGGCTGCTGGCCGTCCGCCAAGGGGGCTAGTTCCGGTGCTGCGCCAGCTCCGCACCTTTCCCAACCAGCTCACCCTGCTGCGCCTGGTCTTCATCCCCTTCATCGTCATCTGCGTGCTCGACGGCACCTGGGGCTGGGCCCTGGCTCTGTTCGTGCTCGCCGGGCTCTCCGACGGCCTCGACGGCCTGCTCGCCCGCCTGCTCCACCAGAAGACCGAGCTGGGACGCTTCCTCGATCCCATCGCCGACAAGCTCCTGCTCTCCACTCTTTTCCTGGTGCTCTCCTTCGCCCACAAGGTGCCCTGGTACGTGACCGTGCTGGTGCTGAGCCGCGACGTCTGCATCGTGGCCATCTCCGCCACCATCTACGCCACCACCAGCTTCCGCGCCTTCAAGCCCAGCCTCTACGGCAAGGCCAACACCGTGGTGCAGGTGGCCGCGCTCTTCTTGGTGCTGCTGCGCGAGATCGTGGCCGTGCCCTGGATCTTCTATGCCGCCCGCGTCGGCCTGTGGTCCACCTTCGCCCTCACCCTCATCTCCGGCATCCACTACGCCTTCGACATCGGCAAGCGCGTCCACGCCTCCACGCAATAGGAGTTAGCGGTTAGGAGTCAGGAGTGAGCGCTAACTCCTAACCCCTAACTACTAACTACCCGCCGTTTGACCCCCATTCTGCCGCGCCCCTAGAATGATGGATTCGGCTGCATCCAACGGTCCCGCCATGGCGATCCGCCTCTTCAACACGCTCTCCGGCAAAGTGGAAGAGTTCCGCCCGCTCGAGGACAAGGTGGTCCGCATGTACTCCTGCGGGCCCACCGTCTACGACTACGGCCACATCGGCAACTTCCGCACCTTCGTCTTCGTGGACCTGCTGCGCCGCCATCTGCGCCAGTCGGGCTTCCAGCTCCGCCACGTCATGAACATCACCGACGTGGACGACCGCATCATCGAGAACTCCGCCCGCGCCGGCATCTCCGTCGCCCAGTACACCGGGAGATACACCCAGGCCTTCCTGGAGGATTCGCAGACTCTGAATCTCGAGCGCCCCGAGACCCTGGCGCGCGCCACCGAGCACATCCCCGAGATGGCCGCCTTCATCGCCCAACTCGCCGAGAAGGGCTTCGCCTACCGCACCGACGACGGCTCCTACTACTTCCGCATCGCCAGCTTTCCCGCCTACGGCAAGCTCTCCAAGAAGGACCTGGCAGGCATGGAGGACGGCGCCCGCGTCGATTCCGACCGCTTCGACAAGGAGGAGGCCCGCGACTTCGCCCTGTGGAAGGCGCCCAAGCCCGGCGAGGCCTCCTGGCAGACCTCCATCGGCCCCGGCCGCCCCGGCTGGCACATCGAGTGCTCGGTCATGGCCCGCGAGTTCCTGGGCGACACCCTGGACATGCACCTGGGCGGCGAGGACCTGGTCTTCCCCCACCACGAGAACGAGATCGCGCAGTCGGAGGCGCTGACCGGCAAGCCCTTCGCCCGCTTCTGGGTGCACGCCCGCTTCCTGCTGGTGGAAGGCGAGAAGATGTCCAAGAGCCTGGGCAACTTCTTCACCCTGCGCGACCTCATCCTGCGCGGCCACAAGCCTTCCTCCATCCGCTACCTGCTGGCCTCCGTCCCCTACACCAAGCAGCTCAACTTCACCTTCGACGCGCTGCGCGCCGCCGCCGCCTCGGTGGAGCGCCTGCGCAACTTCCGCCTGCGCCTGGCGACGGCGAAGTTCGCCGCCGGCTCCAACCCGCAGATCGCGCAACTGGCGCGCGAGACCGTGGACAAGATGACCGCCGCGCTCGACGACGACATGAACACCGCCGCCGCCCTGGGCGCGGTCTTCGACCTGGTGCGCGAGGCCAACGCTGCCGCCGACGCCGGCCAGATGCGCCAGGGCGACGTCGCGCCCCTGCTGGCGGCGCTCGAGCAGTTCGACCAGGTCTTCGCCGTGCTCGGCGACGACGATATCGCCAAGGTGCGCAAGGTGCTGGAATGGGCCCGGCGCGAAGGCAGGGAAAAGGACGTCACCCCCGAGGCGCAGGCGCTGGCCGCCGAGGCCCGGCTCTCCGACGCCGAGGTGGAGAAGCTGATCGCCGAGCGCCAGGCCGCCCGCCAGGCCCGCGACTTCAAACGCTCCGACGCCCTCCGCGACCAGCTCGCCGCGGCCGGCATCCTCCTCGAAGACACCAAGGACGGCGTGCGCTGGAAG
>DATIWW010000006.1:0-2415 GCA_035519175.1 Terriglobales bacterium | reverse complement strand
GCTCCCGCCCGAGGAGCGCTCCCTGCTCGAGCAGGGCATGGAGATCCAGCGCCCCAGCCAGCTCTTCGTGCGCGCCGCCCGCGACGGCGACCGCGTCTCCAACGTCCGCGTCGGCGGCCACGCCGTCGAGATCCTTCGCGGCGAAGTGGTGCTGTGAGTTTCTTCTTTCGTAAGGGCACGGCTTTGGACTTCGATCTCCAGCCCACCCTGCAAGGCGACCTGCTGCTGCTCCGCCCCCTCCGCCCCGACGACTTTCCCGCCCTCTTCGCCGCCGCTTCCGACCCTCTCATCTGGGAGCAGCATCCCGAGAGCGACCGCTATAAGAAAGAGGTCTTCCAGCGCTTCTTCGACGGGGCCATCCAGTCCGGGGGCGCCTTCGCCGCGCTGGAGCGCCGCTCCGGCCGCATCATCGGCTCCTCCCGCTACTGCAACCTCAAGCCCGCAGAGAGCGAGGTGGAGATCGGCTGGACCTTCCTGGAGCGCGCCTACTGGGGCGGCGCCTACAACCGCGAGATGAAGTCGCTCATGCTCGCCCACGCCTTCCGCTTCGTGGCGCGCGTGGTCTTCGTGGTGGGCGAGCACAACCGGCGCTCGCAGCAGGCGCTGCACAAGATCGGCGCCCGCCTCTGGCGCACCGCCCAGCGCCCCTCCCCCGACGGCTCCTCCCGCACCGACCTGGTCTTCGCCATCACCCGCCCGAAGGACTAAGCTTGTCAGGGATCTTCCGGAGGTGCCCTATGCGCGCTCCCGCGCTCTGCTGCGCTCTCCTGCTCGCGCTTGCGGTGGCGAGGGCCGCCGCCCCCGCTCCCGCCACCGTCGCCTGCCGCGTGCTCGAGGTCCACCACGACGCCGCCACCGGAGTCACCGTCGCCCTCTTCCATCACCAGGACGCCGCCGACCAGGCGCGCCTGGCCGAACTGCTGCGCGCCCATCCCGAGGCCGCGGTCGAATACCAGGCACGCGACCGCGCCTGGCGCCCCGCCGGCCTCGCCCGCCTCAAGAGCTGCTTCGGCCGCGGCCTGCTCATCCTGCCGCCGGGCTCGCCCGCGCTCGCCCCCGGCGACGACTTCCTGCTGCGGTTCCCGGGAGAATGATTCTCAATTGAGAGCGCGAGCCGCCGCGAGCGGCCCCGAGGCGCAGCCGGCGGGAAGCCAGCGCGCAGCGAGGGATCTCGAGGTTTGTGTTTCCCGCCGCCCCGCCCCGATGACCGACTGATTAACGCTCGCGCAACCGCGCTCGCGGAATCCCGCTCCCCGCGCGGCTCTTCGCGCTCTCCACAGCGTCCACAACATTTCCACGGAGATTTCCTTAGTGTCTTGCGCGGTACTTTACACGCGCGCCTCCGCCTTTTAGCATGCCGCCCTTGTTGTCTTGGGGGACGCAGCGGCCGGCTCCCTGCGGCTGCGCGCGTCGGGGGGAAGGAACCATGAAGCCGAAGAAAGTCATCCTGTGCGTCGACGACAACGAGCAGGCGCTCTCCATCCGCAAGGTCATGCTGGAGACCCGCGGCTACCGCGTCATCACCGCCGCCAACGGCCGCGAGGCCCTCGACATCTTCCAGCGCGGCGGCATCGACCTGCTGCTCAGCGACCTGGTCATGCCCGGCCTCGACGGCACCGAACTCATCGAGCGCGTCAAGACCTTCTCCCCCGCCACCCCCTGCATCCTCTTCTCCGGCAAGATCAAGGTCTACGAGCGCGACACCCGCGCCGACGTCTTCCTCCCCAAGGGCATGTATGCTCCCGCCGAGCTGCTGGAGCGCATCCGCCTGCTGCTGGTGCGCAAGCGCGGACCGCGCCGCGTCGCTGCCGCCGAGCCCGCCCCCGCCGCCGCTTCTCCCCTGCCCATCTCCGCCGCCTCGTAACGACGGCCGTAGACCGCGTGGCACAGCCGCCCCCGGCTGTGCTGCGGTGGCCCACTCAAGCCTGCCTTTGGCTTGGGTGGGGGAACGAGCACACTTCTCTTGAAGTTGTCATCCTGAGCGAGCGCCGTCTTGCGGCTTGGCCGCAAGGTGGCGCGAGTCTAGGGTGGGCCACCGCCGCGCATGCTAACATCCTTGGCCGCCATGGCTACCACTGCTGCTTCTCCCCGTCCGCTCGTTTCCCCCGCGGCGCGGGACCGCAAGTTCTACACCGGCATGGCCATCGTGATGCTGTTCACGGCTCTGATCGGCTTCTCGCGGACGTACTTCCTCGGCCTGATTTCCGGGCATGCGACAACCATCAGCGGCCGCGTTCCGAACGCAACCGTGCACCTGCACGCGCTGCTGTTCACGTCGTGGCTGGTCCTGTTCATTGTGCAGACGAACTTGGTCGCGACGCACCGCGTGAAAGTGCATCGCAAGCTCGGCTACTTCGGGGTGGCTCTGGCGGCGGCAATGATCGTGGTCGGCGGCCGCACCGCGGTCGAAGCGGC
>DATIWW010000005.1:0-5103 GCA_035519175.1 Terriglobales bacterium | reverse complement strand
AATTGCGGCGGACTAGCACCGCCGGGCGCAAGCCGAGCAACGCATTCCCTGGAGGAGATCTATGACGGATAACGCCGCCACACCTGGAGCGGGCGGTTCCACCGGAGCAGGCGGTTCCACGGCAGGCTCGGGAGGCGGGGGCGCGGCCCCGGCCCCTGCAGGCGCGGGCATGCCCGATAACACCGCGGGGATGGTCGCTTACATCACCATCATTCCGGCCATCATCTTCCTGGTGATGGAGCCGTACAACAAGCGGCCGTTCGTGCGCTTCCACTGCTTCCAGAACATCTTCTTCTGCTGCGCTTGGATCGCGCTTTCGATCATCCTCAGCATCATCGCGGCCATCCCGGTCGTCGGCTGGCTGACTCTGATCCTGTGGCCGATCATGGGTCTGGGCGGCCTGGTGCTGTGGGTGATGTTGCTGCTCAAGGCCAACCAGGGCCAGATGTGGAAGCTCCCCTTCATCGGCGATCTGGCCGCCAAGCAGGCCGGCGTTTAACCGAGGAAAGACCTCCAGCGGGCGGGGACATCGCTCCCCGCCCGTTTCCTTTCTGCGCGCACTTCCCTCTGTGACCCGGCTCACTTGACAGAAACGCTAGGGGATGTCATTTGTATCTGCTTTTTCATGGGCTGCGCCCGCGGGAAGGGAACGAGTGAGAGTCCGCGTCTTCTATCACGACAAGTGCTTCGACGGGGCGGCGTCGGCGGGGCTGTTCACCCGCTTCTACCGGGAGCGCATCCGCGACAACGCCGACTTCCAGTTCACCGGGCTGGTGCACCGCGCCGGCGCCCTGTTCGACGAGAACCAGTTCGACGGCGACGAGAACGCCATCGTGGACTTCAAGTACTCCACCTCGCCCCGCATCACCTGGTGGTTCGACCACCACCAGAGCGCCTTCCTCACCCCTGCCGACGCCTCCCACTTCGAGCAGCAGCAGTCCAACACCAAGTTCTTCGATCCCGACTTCAAGTCCTGCACCAAGTTCATCGCCACCGTCGCAGAGCAGCGCTTCGGCTTCGATCCGCGCCCGGTGGCGGAATTGATCGAGTGGGCCGATATCATCGACGGCGCGCAGTACCAGGACGCCGCCACCGCGGTGGAGATGAAGCAGCCTGCCCCCCAGCTCACCCTGGCCATCGAGGCCACCCAGGACCCAGGGTTCGTGCCCCGCCTCATCCCCTTGCTGGTGAGCCGGCCGCTGGCCGCTATCGTGAAGGAGCCCTTCGTGGCCAGCCTGCTGCCGCCCCTGCTGGAGCGGCACCGCTGCTCCATCGAGATCCTGCGACAGCGAGCCGAGTGCAAGCAGGGCACCGTTTTCTTCGACGTTACCGACCAAGACCTGGAGGGCTACAACAAGTTCATCCCCTACTATTTGCATCCCGAGTGCACCTACAGCGTGGGATTGAGCAAGAGCAGCTTCCGGACTAAGGTGGCGGTGGGCTCCAATCCCTGGGCGCGGGCGGAGAAGATGGTGAACCTGGCGCTGATCTGCGAGCGCTACGGCGGCGGCGGGCACGCGCGCGTGGGCGCCATCTCCTTTCCCGTGGACCAGGAAGAGCAGGCGCGGCAGGCAGCGCGGGAGATCGTGGCCGAACTCCGGGCCGGCGCGCCTGCCTGAGAGGGGGAGCGCCGTGCAGAAAAAGGTCTTCTGGATCCTGGTCGCGGGGCTCAGCCTGCTCGCCGACGTGGAACTGCCCTTGCTCTGGGGGCTGCTGGCCACCATCCCCATCGCCTTCCTGAGCTGGTGGATCGCCTACCGCAGCGGCTGGGTGGAGTGAGCCTCGCGGAGGAGTCGCTACGGGGCGGGTTGGACGGCCTGCGCGCGCAGCCAGTCCTTGATGCGCAGGCGGCTTTCGTCGGCGTAATCGAAGCGCACCCCGATCATGTCGCCCTTGCGCCACCACACCACGGCGTGGACGCTGGTGGGCTGGGCGGAGGGCAGCACGAATTCCACCTCGACCGGCTGCGAGACCTTCACCGCGCCCGCCAGTTGCAGGGACATGCCGCCGGCGGAGATCTCGCGGGTGGTGCCGGTGGCGGTGGCGCCCTCAGCGGTGCGCACCGTCACCGCCGTGACGATGGGGACGCGGCGGTCGCGACGCAGCTTGTGGACCTCGGCGATGTCGGCGGCGTGCAGTTGGCCGTTGTCGCGGGCGCGGGTGCGCAGCGTGGGAGGCGGAACGGCGGGTTCCCGGCCCTCGGGCGCCGCCGGCGGCCGCGGGCTCAGCCGCAGCATCACATAAACCAGCCCCGCGCAGGCCGCTACCCCGGCCAGAAGCAGAGCCAGATTCCATCCCGTCGCGACTTGTGGCACGAGCAGAGCGGCGCTCGCGGACCCCATGCTGTCTCCTAGGAGATTGAGGAATCTATAGCACAGAAAGCGGCCGCGCGTCGCGGACGATTTCTGGCCGCGCGGCCCAAGTTCGGGGAACTTGACGTGAGACAATGGGGTTGCGGCGACTTGGCCCCGTAGCTCAGATGGATAGAGCAGCGGTTTCCTAAACCGTAGGTCGGCAGTTCGACTCTGCCCGGGGCCTCCAGCCCTCGCTTCTAGCGATGCCGATGGTGATGGTCGTGGTCGTGGTGACGCCGTCCGCCGCCATGGCCATCGCGGTGGCCCGAGCCGCGGCCTTCGTGGTCGTGCCGCGTGTGCCCGCAGCTATAGCAGCCGGGGGAAGAAGAGGAGGGCGAAGAATAGCCGTTGTGGTAGCCGACGCATCCCAGCGAGGGAAGCAGGAGAGCCAGCACCGCGCCCAGGAGAATGCGCTTCATAAGTCCTCCCGCCAGGGCCGGAAAACCGGGGGCGAATCCCGAACTCCTGCCACCAGGAGAACGCTCGCCCCTGAGTTTCTTGCGCCCGTGAGGGAAGCCCCGCCGGCTGCCGGGCTCCCGGGGGTATTACCTTGGTTCCTTCCCGCCGTGGCCGGGTTGTGATAGCGTGGTTTTTCAGGCGCTTGGCCGGCGCGGCGCGACGCGGCCCTTATCCACGGAAGAGCCCGATCCGCCCGGACCCGCCAAGACCGGCGTCCATCACGGAATCGCGGGGTGCGGCGCGAAGACGAGGTATAATCTGCCAGCGTGATCCGCTACTCCATCGTCGTCCCTTTTCACAACGAAGAGGAGAACGTCACCGTCCTCTATGACCGCCTCAAGGCGGTGATGGAGACGACCGGCGAGACCTTCGAGATGGTGTTCGTGGACGACGGCTCGCGCGACGCCACCTTCCGCCTGCTGCAGGAGATCGCGGCGGTGGACAGCCGGGTGGTGGTGGTCAAGCTGCGCCGCAACTTCGGCCAGACCTCGGCGCTGGCCGCCGGCTTCGACCACGCCAAGGGCGAGTACGTGCTGGCCATGGACGGCGACCTGCAGCACGAGCCCGAAGACATCCCCCTGTTCCTGGAGAAGCTGCACGAGGGCTACGACATCGTCAGCGGCTGGCGCAAGCAGCGCATCGACAACTTGTGGCTGCGCCGCATCCCTTCGCGGGTGGCCAACTGGCTGATGGCCAGGCTGAGCGGAGTGGACATCCACGACTTCGGCACCACCTTCAAGGCCTACCGCCGGGAATTGATCCACCAGGTGCCGCTCTACGGCGAACTGCACCGCTTCATTCCGGCGCTGGCCTCCTGGCACGGCGCCACCATCTGCGAGATCCCCATCAAGAACGTGAACCGGGAGCGCGGCAACTCGCACTACGGGCTCTCGCGCACCTTCCGCGTCTTCTTCGACCTGATCACCATCCGCTTCCTGCTGCGCTACCTCTCGCGCCCGCTGCACTTCTTCGGGACGGTGGGCATGCTGGGCTTCCTGGGCGGCGGGCTGATCGGGGTGTGGCTGATGGTCCACAAGTTCCTCTACCATCAGCCGGTGATGGCCGACCACGGGCCGCTGATGCTGTTCGCCGCCGTGCTCATCCTGGGGGGCGCGCAGATGCTCGCCCTGGGCCTGCTGGGTGAGATGCAGGTGCGCCACTACCACGAGCCTTCGCGCCGCGCCCCCTACTCCGTGGAGCGCGTGCTGCGCCCCGCCGAGAGCCAGCAGAGCACCATCGCGGACCAGTAAGAGCAGGCGTCAGACGGCAGACGTCGGACGTCAGCAAGACCCTAGCCCTTGACCGCTGGCTCCTGACCCCTGACCCCTGACTCCTTGTACCACTCCACCGTCCGCCGCAAGCCCTCCTCAAAATCCACCCGAGGCTTGTAGCCTAGGTGCTTCTCCGCCAGGGAGATGTCGGCGAGAGAGTGCTGGATGTCGCCGGGGCGGGGGTCGGCGTAGAGGGCCTCGCCCGTGAAGCCGGTGATCTTCTTCAACAAGGTGAAGGTTTGGTTCAGGGTGGCGCGGCGGCCGGTGGCCACGTTGAAGGTGCGGCCGCAGGCCTGGGCGGCGGGCGCCTCGCAGGCCAGCAGGTTGGCAGCGACACAGTTGTCGAGGTAGGTGAAGTCACGACTCTGTTCGCCGTCGCCGAAGATGGTGGGGCGCTCGCCGCGCAGCATCGCGGTGATGAACCTGGCCAGCACCGCCGAGTACTGCGAGTTGGCGTCCTGGCGCGGCCCGAAGATGTTGAAGTAGCGCAGGCTGACCGTCTCGAAGCCGTACACGCGCTGGAACGAGGTCATGTAGAGCTCGCCCGCCAGCTTGGCCACGGCATAGGGGGAGATCGGACTCGCGGGCATGTCCTCGCGCTTGGGCAGGGTGGGCGTGTCGCCATAAGCAGAAGAAGACGCCGCATAGACCACGCGCCGCACCTTGGCCGCGCGCGCCGCCACCAGCAGGTTCAGAGTGGCGTCCACGTTGTGGCGGTTGGTCTCGACCGGGTCGGCCACCGAGCGCGGCACCGAGGGCAGGGCCGCCTGGTGCAGCACGAAGTCCACCCCGCGGCAGGACTCAGCAGCCGCGGCCGGGTCGGCCAGGTCGGCCTCGAGGAACTCCATCTTGCTCAGGATCTCGGAAAGGTTCTCGCGCTTGCCGGTGAGCAGGTTGTCGATGCCGCGCACCTTGTGCCCGCGCTCGAGCAGCGCGCGCGCCAGGGCGGAGCCAATAAATCCCGCCACCCCCGTTACCAGATAGATTCCCATAGGCCGGTCGAACCACGATACCACGGC
>DATIWW010000004.1:0-3550 GCA_035519175.1 Terriglobales bacterium | reverse complement strand
CCCGGCCGCGTCGAAGAGGTCGTCGCCGTTGTTGTGGTCGGCGGCCAGGGCCTGCTGGATGGCCTTCTCCATGTCGTCATAACGCTTGACCCGGCGGAAGAAAGAAGCCAGGTCGATCCAGGTGGCGGCCGAGCCGTGGCTGGCCTCGATGGCGGCGCGATAGTAGCGCTCCGCTTCTCCGGGGTCGCCCTCTTTCTCCGCCAGCCGCGCCAGCACCCACATGGAGACCGGGGGATTGAGAGAGGCGATCGCCTGCGCCTGGATGCGGGCGTTGTCGGTGCTGCCGCCCAGGAAGCCAGGAGCCTCGATGTAGAACTCGGCCAGATTGGAGCGGGCCTCGACGTTGGAGCCGTCGAGTTCGACCGCGCGCTCGAATTCCCGCTTGATGCGGCCCACCATGCGGGCGGCGGTGAAGAAATTGGAGTGCTCCGCCTTCAGGCCGTCGGCGCGGGCCAGCCACATGTGGTAGTTGCTGTTGTCGGGCTGCAGGGCGATGCTGCGCTCGGCGGCGTGGACGGCTTCGTCCCAGCGCTCCTCCGCGTAGTAGGCACGGGCCAGCAGGTTGAAGCCCTCGGCGTCCGTGGGGGAGGCGGTCACGCGCGCCCGCAGCAGGTTCACCGCCTCATCGATGCGGCCGGCGGCGATCATCTCCACCGGGGCGGCCGCGGCGGGACGCGGGGGGAGGGCGGGGGCCGCGCTCGCCAGCCCCAGCAGCATCGCCAGCAGCGCCGACCAGGCCCGGGTCATCGCTGGACGACGCGCACCGGCAGGCCGGAACGCAGCACCTGGCCGTTGGTCGAGCCCAGCGCCACCACCGCGTCGTCCTCCAGGCCGCCCACTACCTCGATGCGGGTGAGGTCGGCGACCGAGGTTTCCACCTCGCGCCGCTGCAGTTCGCCGTCCACGACCAGGAAGATGTAGTGCCGCCCGTCTTCCTGGTGGACCGCCTCGCGCGGCACGGTGAGAGCGTGGTCGTGGCGGGCGGTGGTGATGGTGACGCTGACGTTCACGTTGGGCAGCAGCTTGTGGTCCGGGTTGGGGATCTCGCAGGTGATCTGGCCGACGGTGCGAGTGCCCAGCAAGCTGACGGTGGTGGGCACGCGCGTCACCGTGCCCGCCCAGGTGCGCCCCGGCATGGCGTCCCACGCCAGGGTCACCTTCTGGCCGCGCTCCAGGCGCCCGATGTCGGGTTCATCCACGTAGGCGGTCACTTGCACGGCGGAGAGGTCGGCCACCTGCACCAGCAGGTCGCCGGCGGCGACGTACATGCCCGGGTGGACGGGCAGGTTGTAGACGGTGCCGTCGCTGGTGGCGGTGACGTTGGACTGGCGCACCACCTCCTGGGCGGCGGCATAGGCGGCGCGGGCGTCGGCGGCCTGGGCCTGCACCTTGGCCACCTCGGGGCGCGAGTAGCGGTCGCTCGTCTTCTGTTCCAGCACGTTCAGTTGGGCCTGGGCGGTCTTGAGGCGGTTCTGCGCGTTCTCCACCTCGGCGGCGGTGGCGGCTCCGCTCTGCTTGAGGTTCTGCATGGCCTCGAGGTTGCGCTGCGCCGCCTCCACCACGCCTCGCGCCTTCACCAGCTCCGCCTGGCGGTCCAGGACCTCCTCGTGGGTGCCGCCCACTTGCACCGCGTGCAGGGCGGCTTCGGCGGAGCGCAGTTGCGCCAGGGCGCGGGCCGCTTGGGCGGCGGCGTCGGCGTCGTCGAGCTGCAGCAGCAGTTGCCCCTTTTTCGCCCAGTCGCCCTCGTGCACCAGCACCCGCCGCACCGTGGTGGCCAGGGGGGCGTGCGCCTCGAAGCCGTCCACCGGCTGGATCTTGCCGTTGGTGGAGATGGTATTCAGGATGGTCCGGCGCAGCGCCTTCTCCGCCCGCACCGGCACCCGGCCGCGGCGCGACGAGATGAAGGCCGCCAGCAGCAACACCCCCAGCGCGACCGTGAGCACGATGACGGCCGCGCGGTGCTTGCGCGCGAAGACGATGGCATGATCCAAGGGCATCGAACGACCGACGGCAGGAGAACCTTTAAGTATAAATGAATCGGAGTATCGGACCGGTTGCAAGAGCAGCACTCCTTGCCTTTTGCCGGAGGATGGCGGGGCTCAGCACACCTCCTCCCGCCGGGGCGGGCGGACTTCCGGCTCTGAGCTTAGATGCGCACTCCTCCCGAGGGGTGGCCGCGGTGGGACAGAATCCAGCCGAAGGCGAAAGGGCTCGAGTAGAATGGCAGGATGCCGCGCGCCAAACGCTACACCCCGAAGCACGCCCGCGCCGGGCTCGGGAGCGGCCTGCCGGAGATCGAGACCTGGCCCAACCAGTTCTCCGCCTACGAGATCGTGATCGAGATCCCCGAGTTCACCTCGGTGTGTCCCAAGACCGGGCTGCCGGACTTCGGCACCCTCACCATCCGCTACCTGCCGGCGCGGCATTGCCTGGAATTGAAGTCGGTGAAGGAGTACGTGCTCGCCTACCGCAACCGTGGGATCTTCCAGGAGAACGTGGTGAACCGGGTGCTGGAGGACGTGGTGCGGGCCGCCCGCCCGGTGTGGGCGGTGGTGCGGGGGGAGTTCCGGCCGCGGGGTGGCATCGGCACGGTGGTGGAAGCGCGCTGGCCGCGGCCCAAAGGCAAGTCCCCGGCCTGAGCTGGTGGTCCGCGCCGGACGAGTCGCACCGCTGCCCCGGAGCCCCCGCGCGGCCCATGGTATAGTCCCGCCCTGCGCATGCCCGCGAAACTCTATCCCCGGACCATGCTGGCGCTGCTCACCGCCATCAACTTCTTCAACTACATCGACCGCTCGGTGCTGTTCGCGGTGCAGCCGCTGATCCAGAAGGAGTTCCACCGGCATGACCTGGACTTCGGCCTGCTCTCCACCGCCTTCTTCGGGACCTACATGCTGGCGGCGCCCTTCCTGGGAGCGCTGGCCGACCGCTATCCGCGCAAGCTCATCATCACCACCGGCATCCTGCTGTGGAGCGGAGCCACGCTGCTGACCGCCTTCGCCTACGACTTCCACGGACTGCTGTTGCGTCACACCATCGTGGGCATCGGCGAGGCCAGCTACGCCGCCGCCGCCCCCTCGCTCATCGCCGACTTGTTTCCGGAGCAGCGCCGTGGGCGCATGCTGGCGGTCTTCTTCATGGCCATTCCTGTCGGCTCGGCGATGGGCTACCTGATCGGCGGGATGCTGGGGGAACACTACGGCTGGCGCGCGCCCTTCTACGTGGGTGCGATTCCTGGTTTTCTGCTGGCGCTCACGCTGGTCTTTCTGCGCGAGCCCGAGCGCGGTCTCGCCGACCGGCTGCGCGAGACTCCGGAGCGCGCCAGCCTCCTGCACCTGGTGCGCAACGGCGCCTTCATCACCGCCACCCTAGGCATGGCCATGATGACCTTCTGCCTGGGCGGCCTGCAGGTGTGGATGCCCACATTCCTCAACCGCGTGCGCGGCGTGGGCCTGGACCACGCCAACCTGATATTCGGGGCTTCGACCGCCATCACTGGGACGGTCGGCACGCTGTTCGGAGGCTGGCTGGGCGACCGCCTGCTGCGCCGCAC
>DATIWW010000003.1:0-5585 GCA_035519175.1 Terriglobales bacterium | reverse complement strand
AAGGTGGAGGTCCTGCTCAAGCAGAACGGGAAGCTGCAGCCGGGGCCCTTCGAGGCTCCGCCCGAAAAGACTGCCGCCCCGTCTCGGAAGTAACCTCGCCGCATTTTTGGCGTGACGCGCTGGCGGTTTCGGAACCCGGTTCTATGGTCCCCGCCGCAGCTCTTTTCGGCCTCGCCGGAGAGAAGGGAGGATTCCCCATGCTGCCCATGACCGTGATCGTCGCCCAGAGCAACGCCCGGTGCGCGGAGAAGATGGCTGCATTCCTCCATGCCCATTTTGATTCGGTCCTGGTCGCAAGTTCCCTGGAGGAGCTGCGCCGCGAGATCCCTCGCCACCGCGCGAATATCGCCATCATCGACCTGGAGCTGGTGGATGTGAACGACGTGGAAGAGATTCACCACGAGTTCCCGCCCACCTGCATCATCTGCACCCACCGCCTGGCCAACGAGGAGCTGTGGACGGCCTCCCTGGCGGCGGGAGCGCACGACTGCTACATGAACGACGACGTGCGCGGCATTCTGGGCGCCATGATGCGGGTGCCCGGCGTCGTCCGCACTCAGGTCGCCGCCTAGCAGCATATCCTGGGATGGAGCCGCGGCCCTCACTGGGCCGCTTTTTCTATCCCCTATCCACCACTCACTCTGCACTCTTATACTGTCTCCTCCATGCTCACCGATACCCTGGAGCAGGGCCGCGCCGCGATCGATGCCGCCCTGGAGAAGCTGCTGCCCCCGGCGACGCAGTACCCGGAGTCCATCCACCGGGCCATGCGCCACAGCGTCTTCGCCGGCGGCAAGCGCCTGCGCCCCATCCTCTGCCTGGAGGCGGCGCGCATGGTCGCGGGCTCCGTGCCCGCGGGCATCGAGGAAGTGGGCTGCGCCCTGGAGATGCTGCACACCTATTCCCTCATCCACGACGACCTGCCCGCCCTCGACAACGACGACCTGCGCCGCGGCCAGCCCACTTGCCACAAGGCCTTCGGCGAAGCCACCGCCATCCTGGCCGGCGACGCCCTGCAGACCTACGCCTACCAGGTGCTCTCCCGGCTGCGCTGCCCTGCCGACCGCCGCGTGCGCATCATCGAGGAGGTGGCCCGCGGCACCGGCACCATCGAGGGCATGATCGGCGGCCAGGTCATGGATCTGGAGGCCGAGCGCACCCGCCCCGACGCCCGCACCCTGGAGTACATCCACCGCTCCAAGACCGGCGCGCTCATCACCGCCAGCCTGGTTGCGGGCGGGCTTTACGCCGGAGCGGATGAGCAGCAGCTCGCCCGCCTGCGCGACTTCGGCCGCGCCATCGGCCTGGCCTTCCAGATCGCCGACGACGTACTCGACGTCACCCAGTCCTCCGAACAACTGGGCAAGACCGCGGGCAAGGACACCGCCAGCGAGAAGGCCACCTACCCTGCCCTCTTCGGGGTAGAGGAATCCATGAAAAAGGCGGAAGCGCTGGCTGATTCCGGCTGCGCCGCTCTGGCCGCCTTCGGCCCCCGCGCCGACACTCTCAAGCAGCTCGCCCACTTCCTGGTCGAAAGGAAAAAGTAGCGCCGGCTCCCAGCTATCACCGGTTCACCGCGCTACGCTTTCATCCCTCTGCGCTCTCTGCGTCCTCTGCGGTAAAATATCCGCACGGCGATGGAGTTCGCCCCCAACCGCTGTCCCACCGCATGAGCCGGGACAGATGATGACTCCTGGCAGGGTCCCTGCCGCGGAGCCATGTCCCCGGCAGAGCATTCAACGAGTGAGAATGCCTGACTTGGCCATCTTCGACCGCGAGGAAGAACTGGCGGCGCTGGCAACCCGCCTGGGTGATCGCCGCTCCTTCCTGCTGCACGGCCCCTCGGGTGTGGGCAAGACGCGCTTGCTGGCCTCCCTGCTGCCCAGCTTTCCCCAGTGGCTCTACTGCCCGCAGTCGCCCGACTCGCGCAGCGTCTTCCAAGCACTGGCGGCCTCACTCCGGGCGGCGCGTGACCCGATCATCGCGGCAAAGCTCCGGGGCAAGGACACCGGCTCCCGTTCTGCCCTCGCCCTCAAGGGCATCGTGGCCGAGGCTCTGCGCGCGGGAAGCTACGGCGCCGTCCTCGATCACCTCAGCGCACCCTCCCAAGCCCTCGCCTCCGACCTGAAGGAGCTGGCGCGCCTGGCGGACACGCCCCTGCTGGCCGTGGCCCGCTCCGCCCACATGGAGGACGCCGGCTTCCTGCTTCCCCTCTTTCCCGACCGCCGCGACCGCCTTGAACTGCGCAACTTCGACCGCACCCCCGCCCTGGCGTTTGCGCGCGAGGCAGCGCGAGCTGCCTCGCTCACCGCAGCCAACCTGCAGGAGTTCCTCGAGCGCGCGGTCGAACTCAGCCAGGGGAATCCCGGCGCGCTGCTGGCTCTGCTGGCCCGTGCCCGCGAACCCCGCTATCGCTCGGGTGATTCCATCAAGATCGCCCCGCTCTACATTGATTTCCGCCTGGAAGAGGTCTCCCATGGATGACAACGGACTCAACGAGCACCACCGCCGCCGCCTGGCCGGCTCCGCCCACCTAATCGATGCGGCTGCCGCCCGCCTGCTCGACCTGCTGGAGGGGCGCACTTCGGCGCAACTGAGCCGGCCCGAAGACACTTTTGCTCCCCAAGAGCGCGAATTCCTGCTCGCTTCTCTGGCCCGCTTGCAGCAGTTGGCGGAGGAACTCAGCCGCAAGTACGGCCTGCGCCACCGCCGCCGCGACCTGCGCCGCCTGGTCGCGGCAGAACTCTCCGAGGTCTGGTGCATCCTGGAGGACACCCGCCCCAAGAAGATGCGCGGCTTCGGCGCTGTCCCGCCGCAGGCTGCCGAAGAACTGGAGCGCGACCTCGCGCCTCTGCTGGAGCTCACCTCCCGCATGGAGGCGTCCCTGGCCAGCTCCTCCCAGCGTGCCGGCGAAGGGGCGGCCGCAAAACGCAGGGATACGCTATAATCTTTCTCGGCGATGGAGTTCGCCACAACCGCCCCGGCGATAGCCAACGGCTGATGACTCCTACAACTTCTTGAGGAGAGGGCTCCATCGTGCAAGCCTATCTGTGGATATCCCTGGGCGCAGTTCTGGGCGCCGGCCTGCGCTTTTCGGTCAGCCGCCTGGCTGCGCGCATCATCGGCGCCAGCTTCCCCTTCGGCACCCTGTTCATCAACATCGCCGGCAGTTTCCTGCTCGGCCTCTTCCTGGTGTGGACCACCGAGCGGGTGCTGGCCGACCCGAAATGGCGCCTGCTGATCGCCATCGGCTTCTGCGGCTCCTTCACCACCTTCTCCAGCTACGCCTTTGAGACCTTCTCCTACTTCGAGCAGGGGCAGTGGCTGCTCTTCGGCTCCAACATCCTGGCCAACAACCTGCTCTGCCTGGCGGCGGTGCTGGCGGGTGCGGCGCTGGCGAGGGCGCTGTAGAATGCCCGCGGGGAACCGCATGGCCGTCCAAGTCTCCATCTACCTCAACGAAGCCGATCAGTGGCACCACAAGCCGCTGCACCTGGCCATCCTCAACTACCTGCACGACTCGGGGGTGGCGGGCGCGACGGTGCTGCACGCCGTCGCCGGCTTCACCGGCACGGGGCGGGTCAAGAGCAGCGGTCTGGTGGATGCCGGCGGCCGCCTGCCCCTGGTGGTCACCTTCATCGACACCGAGGAGCACATCAGCCGCGTGCTGCCCACCCTGCGCGAGATGGCGCCCCACCGCCTGATCGTGCGCGAGAACGTGGTCATCGAGCAGGGCTTGGAGCGATGACCGCGATGATGTGCACCGGGCGAATCTTCGGCTGAGGTCCCTGCATCTGAAGGTTTTCAATGACCCGATCGCCCGATGACCCGATGACCCCATCGCTTGACGTTCTGGCGATTGCCGCCCACCGCGACGACGTGGAGCAGACCTGCGGCGGCACCCTGCTCAAGATGGCGCAACTCGGCCACCGCACCGGCATCCTCGACCTCACCCAGGGAGAGATGGGCACGCGCGGCACGGCCGAAGACCGCGCCCGCGAAGCGGCATCCGCCGCTCGCATCTTGAAAGTGAGTTGGCGCGAGGCCCTCGACCTCCCCGACGGCCGCGTGGAGAACACCTGGGAGAACCGGCTCAAGGTGGCGCGCGTGCTGCGCGAGCAACGCCCGCGCGTGGTCATCCTGCCCTACTGGCAGGGCCGCCACCCCGACCACTACAACGCCTCCGTGCTCGGCTACGAAGCTTCCTTCCTGGCTGGATTAGCCAAGCTCGGCCTCGAAAGTGCCGCTGCTTCTTCGAACATCCGGTCACGAGACACTAGGAACGAGAAACTAGAAACTCTTCCGCCGCACCGGCCTTTCAAGATCGTCTACGCCACGCTCTACTTCGACGTCCGCCCCACCTTCATCGTGGACATCACCGGGCAGTTCGAGGCTCGGATGAATTCCATCTTCGCCTACAAGTCGCAGTACTCCGACCAGCAGGCCGGCAGCGGCGATTTCCCGCCGCACGACGAGATCCGCGCCCGCGTCGAATCCATGGCGCGCTTCTACGGCATGATGGCAGGGGTGAAGTACGGCGAGCCATTCCTTCAGAAAGAGGTCGGCTTGATCGAAGACCTGGCCGCGATCCCGGTGAAGTCGATCTAGAGTTTCATCGCCACCGCCACCCCGTCCCGCAGCGGCAGGATGGTGGTGAACAATTCCTTCGAGCCGTACAGCAGTTTGTTGAACTCCAGGATCGCCTTGGCCGAAGCGTCCGGGTTGCCCTTTGCTACCTTGCCGCTCCACAGCACGTTGTCGGTAACGAACAGCCCGCCGCGCCGCAACCTCGGCACCGCCAGCTTGAACACCCGCGGATAGTCTTCCTTGTCCACGTCGTTGAAGATGATGTCGTACGACTCCGCCTTTTGCTCCGAAAGGATCTCCAGCGCGTCCCCCACCCTCACGTCGATGCTGGCCAGCACGCCCGCGCGTTTGAAGTAGCCTTTCGCTTCCCCGGCGTTCTTCGGATCGCCGTCGGTATAGACGACGCGTCCACCCTCGCCCAGCGCCCGCGCCCACCAGATGGTCGAATACCCGATGGCCGAGCCCATCTCGAAGACGGTGCGCGCACCGATCATTCTTGCCAACTGGCAAAAGAGCCGCCCCACTGCCGGCCCCACGATCGGAATATTACGTTTCTCCGCCTGCTTCTCCTGCTCTTCCTGCACCTCATCACGCGCCGGCAGCATGCCATACAGATACGTCTCAACCGCCTCGTTGGTGATCCCGCCCATCGCCCAATATGGCTTCTTCCCCGGCACGTTGTCTCCTGACTCCCGACTCCCGACCGCTTACGAAAGCGTCTGCCCCGGCTTCAACTCCAGCACATCCAATCCCAGGTCCGCCGTCAGCTTCTTCAGCTCCGCCGGCTTGCCCGTCAGCGGGGGAAACGTCCCGAAGTGCATGGGGATGACCGCCTTCGGCTTCAGCAACTCGCAGGCGTAGGCCGCCTCCTTGGGCGACATGGTGAACAGGTCCCCGATGGGCAGCATGACGATCTCGGGCTCGTACAGTTCGTGGATGATGTGCATGTCCCCGAACACGTTGGTGTCGCCCGCGTGGTAGATCTTCAGCCCGGTCTC
>DATIWW010000002.1:0-2736 GCA_035519175.1 Terriglobales bacterium | reverse complement strand
TCTTCGACCTTCTTGGGCATCCAGGCGGCCAGATCCAGGCGTTCACACCAGCGGCGGGCGCGAGCGGCGGCGTCGCGCGCGGAGAGACCACGGATCTCGCCCAGGAAGACCAATTGCTCCAGCACCTTCATCTTCTTGTAGAGGCCGCGCTCCTCGGGGAGGTAGCCGACGCGGCGCAGGTGGCCGCGCTGAAAGGGCTCGCCGAAGAGCCGCACCTGGCCAGCGTCGGGCACGGTGATGCCGATCATCATGCGCAGGGTGCTGGTTTTGCCGGCACCGTTGGGGCCGAGCAGGCCGTAGATGGTCCCAGGCGGGATCTGGAAGGACAGATCGTCCACCGCCACGAAATGGTCGTAGCTCTTGCGCACCTTCTCGAGCTGGACGGTGGGGCTGGGCATGAGGGCGAAGCGACTAGGTTCGCAGAAGCGCTACTGGATGTCCAGAAAATCGTCGATCCACTTGCGCACCTCGAAGCGGCGGTTGTCGTTGGCATCGAAGCGCATGCCCACCATGCCCTCGGCCTCGGCGCGCCAGCACAGGGAGGCATAGACCACGGTCTTGGGGGTGTCGGGAAGGGTGAAGGTAAGCTGGTAGACGCCGGTGGTGGGCAGCTTGCCGGCCGGGAACAGAGACATTCCTCCGGCGCTGATCTCGCGGGTGGAAGCGGAGTAGCGGCGGCCTTCAGTCTCCACCTGCACCTCGACCACCATGGGGATGCGGACGTAGCGGCGCAGCTCGTGCAGCACCAGCAGGTGGGCGGAGCGCACCGTGCGCAGCGCCGACTGCCGCTCCACCGGCTCCTCGAAGATGGCGTTGATGCCGTAGCGGGAGTAGCGCAGGGCCTGCTGCGTCCCCTTGGAGATGCCGAAGACCACCAGGCGCTTGTTGGAGGGCGAAGAGCGGGCCGCCTCCAGCACCGGAATGGCCGAGTCGTCCAGGCGCAGCACGCAGCCCTCGAACTTCTCCTTGTGCATGCGCCCCGCGGCGTCGTCGCCCAGGTTCAGGATGCTGATGTTGAACTGGCGGAAGCAGTCGCGCAGGATATTGGTGACAGGCTCCTCGACGCCGACCAAGGCTACCCGGGCGAGGACCTTGCGGGTCGAGGGACCGCCGGGGGCAACCGCAGAACCCATGGGGCCTGATGTCCTTTCGGGGGAGTGGGTAACCGCCAATTCTCAGGTCTGGGACGGGATTTGGCAACCGCTAATAGGAAGGAGGACGGTCCAGGCCTCAGGCAAACAGCTTCTTGACCTCGCTGGCGGCGAAGACGCGGTTTCGCCCGCCCTGCTTGGCGACGTAGAGGGCGGCGTCGGCGGCCTTGACCAGCTCGTCGCGGGTCTTGCCGTTCTTGGGAAACTCGGCCAGGCCGGCGCTCACCGTCACCGGCCGCGGCACCCCGGGGAAGTGGTAGCTCTCGATGGCCCGGCGCAGCTTCTCGGCCACGTTTCTGGCGCCCTGGCCGGTGGTCTCGGGCAGCAGGATGGCGAACTCCTCGCCGCCGTAGCGGCAGACCACGTCGGGGGCGCGCAACTGCTGGGCCAGCAGGGCGGAGACCTGGCGCAATACCTCGTCGCCCAGCAGGTGGCCGAACTCGTCGTTGAGTTTCTTGAAGTGGTCGATGTCGATCATGATCATGGACCACCCGGAGGGATAGCGGTCGGAGCGGCCCAGCTCCTCCGACATGCGCTGCTCGAAGTGGCGGCGGTTGAAGATGCCGGTGAGCCCGTCCAGGAAGGCGAGCTGGCGCACGCGGTCGAAGTAGCGGGCGTTCTGGATGGCGGTAGCCACGATGTCGGCGACCGACTCCAGGGGCTGGGCGTCGGCCTCCTCGAAGGCGTTGGCGCGCGCACTCTCCAGCACCAGCACCCCTACCGTCTGCCCGAAGGAGATCAGGGGCAGGCAGATCTCCGAGACCGCCTCCTGAAAGCCGGCCACGTAGCCGGCCATGGCGGGAACATTGTTGGCGACGATGGTCTTGCGGGCCGACAGCGCCTGCCAGGAGAGGCCCAAGCCCGGCGGCAGGACCGCGCCGCGCTCGAAGATGGGGGTGAGCTTGCCTTCGAAGGCGCGCACCACCAGCTTGTCCTCTTCCCAGAGCAGCACCGCCACCTGGTCGAAGTTGTGGAAGGACTCCAGCAGGAGGCGGCCGACGGTGGCCAGCAATTCATCCAGGTCCAGCACCGCCGTGGTCTGGCTGGTGATGGCGTTGATGGCCTCCAGTTGCTGGGCGCGCCGCCGCTCCAGCGAGTACAAGCGGGCGTTCTGCAGGGCGATGGAGGCCTGGGTGGAGAAGAGGGTGAGCAGGTCCAGGGTCTCGGAATCGAAGTGCGCGGGCTCATCGCTCTGGCAGTCCAGGATGCCCACCACCTGGTCGCGCAGCATCAGGGGGATGGCCACCTGGGAACGAGTGCTGGCGGCGGTCGAGATGTAGCGGGGGTCGCGGGCCACGTCGGGGACGTAGAGCGGGCGCTTGAGGCGAGCGGCCGCGCCCTGCAGACCCTGGCCCAGGGCGAAGCTCAGCTTCTCCGCGCCCGGGTCCCAGCCCACCTGGCTGCGCACGCAGAAACGCTCGCTCTTGGCGTCGTAGAGCAGGATGGCGGCGGTGGGCAGATGGAAGTAGTCGCGGGCGATGGTGAGGATCTGCCGCAGGACCTCGTCCAGGTCAAAGGTCGCCAGCACCACCTGGCTGGCATCGTAAAGGATGGCGAGTTTGGGCATGGGTGAAACCTGGGGACT
>DATIWW010000001.1:0-3282 GCA_035519175.1 Terriglobales bacterium | reverse complement strand
AGCCACCGCGGCCACTGCGACCTCGCCGGACGGGGCATTCGGCGACGCTGCCTGCGCGAACGAAAGACCGATCCCACAGACAGCAAACAACAGCACTGCGGTCAAACTGCGAACAAGGTTCACAGGGTAAATCTACTCCTTATGACCCGCTGCACGGTAACTGCCGATGCCGACTCCTTTCGGCGGCCATCCGGTTGGCGCTGCCGCCCCGCCCTCAGAATTCCTCCCCCGGCGGCGGGTGCGAGGCTATAATGCGCTTCGCTCTCCCACCGGATTTCCAATCTCAGGACCCGAAGGTGACATGCCTCTCCAATCTGGCCCGAAGTTAGGGCCCTATGAAATCCCGGCGCCCGCGGGCGCCGGCGGGATGGGAGAGGTCTACCGCGCCCGCGACACCCGCCTGGAGCGCACCGTCGCCATCAAGATCCTGCCTGCGCACCTGGCCGGCGACGCCGGGCTGCGCCAGCGCCTCGACCGCGAGGCCAAGGCCGTGGCCACTCTTTCCCACCCCAACATCTGCACCCTCTACGACGTGGGCCACCAGGCCGGCGTGGACTTCCTGGTCATGGAGTACCTGGAGGGCGAGACCCTGGACCAGCGGCTGCAGCGGGGGCCGCTGCCGCCCGAGCAATTGCTGCCCATCGCCATCCAGATCGCCGACGCCCTGGAGCGCGCCCATAAGCAGGGCATCGTGCACCGCGACCTGAAGCCGGCCAACATCATGCTCACCAAGTCCGGGGCCAAGCTCATGGACTTCGGCTTGGCCAAGTCCACCGAGGCCCCCATCGCCAGCGCCCTCACCGAGATGACCGCGGAGAACCGTAAGCTCACCGCCGAGGGCACCATCGTCGGCACCTTCCAGTACATGGCGCCGGAGCAGGTGGAGGGCCGGGAGGCCGACGTCCGCACCGACATCTTCGCCTTCGGCGAGGTGCTCTACGAGATGGCCACCGGGCAACCCGCCTTCAGCGGGCGCACCAAGGCCTCGCTCATCGCCGCCATCCTCTCCGCCGATCCCAAGCCGCTGTCGGCGCTGGCGCCCATGACCCCGCCCGCGCTGGAGCGCGTGGCGCGCACCTGCCTGGCCAAGGACCCCGAGGAGCGCTTCCAGACCGTCCATGACCTGAAGCTGCAGTTGCAGTGGATCGCCGAGGGTGGCACGCAATTGGGGGTGCCGGCGCCGCTGGCCCACCGTCGCAAGAACCGCGAGCGCCTGGCCTGGGTCTCGGGGTTGGTGCTGGCGCTGCTGGTGACCGGCGGCTTCCTGCTGCGCGAGCGCCTGCAGCGGCCCCAGGTGCTGCAATTCGTGGTCGTGCCCCCGGAAAAGACGGACTTCAACTTCCGCGGCATCGCCGGACCGCCGGCGCTCTCCCCCGACGGCAAGCTGATCGCCTTCGTCACCACCCTGCAGGGCCAGATCGGCAATCGCTCGCTGTGGCTGCGCAGCCTGGATTCGGTGGAGCCGCATCCCCTGGCCGGCACCGAGGGCGCCGCCTACCCCTTCTGGTCTCCCGACAGCCGCTTCGTGGGTTTCTTTGCGGGAGGCAAGCTGAAGAAGCTGGAGGTCTCGACCGGGGTGGTGCTGGCCATCTGCGACGTGGCCGAGGGGCGCGGCGGCGCCTGGAACCAGGACGGCGTGATCCTGTTCGGCACGCGCGACGGCGGCCTCTCGCGCGTGAGCGCGGCCGGAGGCCTGCCGCTCGCGCTCACCACCCTCGACAAGCAGTTCAACCAGACCAGCCACCGCTTTCCCTACTTCCTTCCCGACGGCGACCATTACATCTACGTGGCGCAGGCGCCCGAGCCGCACGTCTTCTGGAGCAGCCTGAGCGCCCCCAAGAACCTCATGCTCGGCGACCTGAACTCCAACGTGGCCTTCGTGGATGGGTACCTGCTCTACGTGCGCGAGGGCACGCTCATGGCCCAGCCCTTCAGCCCGGCGCGCGGCACTCTCTCCGGCGAGCCCGTGCCCATCGGCGAGCAGGTCCAGTACGACCCGCAGTTCAACTTCGCCGTCTTCTCGGCCTCCAAGAATGGAGAGGTCGCCTACCAGTCCGGAGCGGTGGACGTGGGCACCAAGCTCATGCTCATAGACCGCAGCGGCAAGGAGAGCCTGCTCGACCAGGAGCCGGCGATGATCGAGAGCGTCTCGCTGGAACCTTCCGGGGCGCGGGTGGCGCTCTCCATCCGCGAGGCCGGGACCCGCGGCGACATCTGGCTCTACCAGTTGGGGCCCAAGCAGAAGTTCCGCTTCACCTTCGACCAGCAATCCTGCTGCCCCATCTTCTCGCCCGACGGCTCCAAGCTGGTCTACGAGAGCGCCATCTCCAAGGGGGCGGCCAGCACCACCCTGCGCATGAAGGCGGCCTCCGGGCTGGGCTCCGAGCAGGTGCTGATGCAGTCGTCCGACGAGTTCTATCCCACCTCGTGGAGCCCCGACGGCCGCTACGTGCTCATCGAGCGGGATGTGCTCACGCCCAAGCGGCGATGGGAGATCTGGGCGGTGCCGGTGAACACCAGCCAGCCGCCTTTCCTGCTGGTGAAGAACGCGGACAGCGCGCGTACCCCGGCGGTTTCCCCGGACGGGAAGTGGCTGGCCTTCGCCGGGCAAGACACCGGACGCTTCGAGATCTACGTCGTGCCCTTCCGTCCCGACCCCTCCAATCCCACTCCCGCAGGCAAGTGGCAGGTTTCCAGCGGAGGCGGGTTGGAGCCGCAATGGAGCCGGAGCGGGAAAGAGCTTTTCTACAACAACACCTCCTACACCACCATCTTCGCGGCCGAGATCACCGTCAAGGGCGACACCTTCGGGGTGGCGGCCCCCAAGGCCCTCTTCGACCTGAACCCGCATCCGGTGTTTAGCAACTTCTACGCCCCCGCCCCCGACGGCCAGCACTTCTACACTTCGGTCTACAGCCAGGGGAGCGCGGCGCCCTTTACCGTCACTCTGAACTGGACGGAGCGGCTGAAGCGCTGAGCGGCCGGCACGCTCCTCACCCCTTCACGGCCTGAGGATCGGCGGCGGCGCGCGCGAGCCGCGCCCGCGCCCGGCGCGCATGGGAAGCGATCACGGGATCGGGGTCGTGGGAAAGGCGCTCCAGGTGCGGCAGAAAGCGCGCATCGCCGCTGTTGCCCATGGCCACCACGGCATTGCGGCGCAGCCCGCTGCGTTTGGCGCGGCGCACCGCGCTCCCGCGAAAGTTCTCGCGGAACTCTTCTTCAGATAAGCCGGCCAGCCACTCCAGGGCGGGATTGACCAGCTCCGGCCGCGGCTGCAACTCG